>JACCVM010000239.1 GCA_013698135.1 Euzebyaceae bacterium
CGCGTCACCAACATCCTCAAGTAGGTCTCCCAGAGGGTCGCCTGGTGCTCCCTCCGGGGGGCGCTGCGCTCGCAAGGAGCCCCCTCCGGGACCACCAGGCGACCCCCAAGACCAAACACCCGGTGACACGGGCGGCGTCGACGGGCTAGAGCTGAAGAGAGAGCGTGAGATGGCTGCTGAGCAGAAGATTCGTATTCGGTTGAAGGCGTACGACCACGAGATCATTGATCAGTCGGCGCGCAAGATCGTCGACACGGTTGAGCGCACCGGTGCGCGAATCACGGGACCGGTCCCGCTGCCGACGGCGCGCAACGTGTACTGCGTCATCCGTTCGCCGCACAAGTACAAGGACTCACGCGAGCACTTCGAGATGCGCACGCACAAGCGGCTGATCGACATCCACGATCCGACACAGAAGACGGTGGACTCGTTGATGCGCCTGGACCTGCCGGCTGGGGTCGACATCGAGATCAAGCTCTAGCGGTAAGGGTGCCGGTGGTGGCCTGAGGGCCGCTGACCCACCCGCCCTCCAAGGTCCCCGATCCGGACCACGGGCCGAGAGCAAGAACGAGAGAGAGAAGCGGAAGAGATGGCTAGCAAGGGAATCCTCGGCACCAAGCTTGGGATGACGCAGGTATTCGATGAGGAGGCCCGTGTGGTTCCCGTGACGGTGGTGCGGGCCGGACCCTGCCCCGTGACGCAGGTGCGTACGGTCGAGCGAGACGGCTACGCCGCCGTGCAGCTCGGCTTTGGTGAGGTCAAGGTCAAGCGGGTCAACAAGCCGCTGGCGGGCCACTTCGCCAAGGCCGGCGTCGAGCCGACCCGCCACCTCGTCGAATTCGAGCTGGCCGGTGAGCACAGCCCTGGCGACGTCGTGACCGCCGAGCAGTTCCGCGTCGGCGAGTACGTCGACGTCACCGGCACCAGCAAGGGCAAGGGGTTCGCCGGTGTCATGAAGCGCCACGGATTCAGCGGCATGGGCGCCGGGCACGGCGCGCACAAGGTTCACCGCGCTCCCGGATCGATCGGTGCCTGCGCGACTCCCTCGCGCGTGTTCCGCGGTACGCGCATGGCTGGCCGCATGGGCGCCGAGCGCGTCACGGTGCAAAGCTTGGAACTGGTGGGTGTTGACCCCGAGCGCCGGCTTCTGCTCATCAGGGGTGCTGTACCCGGCCCAAACGGCAGCCTCGTCATAATTCGTGACGCGGTCAAGCGTCCGACTGCGGTGGGGAGTGACGCCTGATGCCCAAGATTGCGCTGCACAACCGCGACGGGTCCAGCAGCGGCACCGTCGACCTCGATGACGCCGTGTTCGACGTCGAGGTCAATGTGCCGGCCATGCACCAGGTCGTGACGGCCCAGCTGGCGGCTGCGCGCGCCGGGACGTCCAAGACCAAGAGCCGCGGTGAGGTTCGCGGTGGCGGCAAGAAGCCATGGCGCCAGAAGGGCACCGGCCGCGCGCGCCAGGGATCCATCCGGTCACCGCAGTGGTCCGGCGGCGGCGTCGCCCACGGACCGACCGGCGAGCAGAACCATGTCAAGCGGGTGAACAAGAAGCTGAAGCGGGTCGCCCTTCGCTCGGCACTGTCGGACCGCGCTCGCAGTGGTGACGTCCGCGTGGTCGACGACCTCGTCTTCGACGCGCCAAGGACCAAGGACGCCCTGGCCTTCCTCGACGCGCTGGAGATCGGCACGCGCAGGGCGCTGATCGTGCTGGCCTCGCCTGACCAGGCCACCGGTCGCAGCTTCCGCAACCTGGGCCGCGTGCATCTGCTGACCGTCGACCAGCTCAACACCTACGACGTGCTGGTCAGCGACGTCGTGATCTTCCAGCGCACCGCGCTGGAACACATCGGCAAGGGCAGCCGGCCTGACCTCGGTCAGCGAGGCCGCAGGCCGAGCGCAGGTTCGAGGTCTGACGATGCTGACCTGGTTCAGAGCGGGAGGGAGCAGCAGTGAAGGACGCCCGCGACGTCATCCTGGCGCCCGTCGTCAGCGAGAAGAGCTACGCGTTACTCGACGAGGGCCGCTACACGTTCATTGTCCATCCCTCGGCGAACAAGACCGAGATCAAGCAGGCCGTGCAGACCATCTTCAGCGTCAAGGTTGCAGGGGTGAACACGCTGAACCGCAAGGGGAAGCGCAAGCGCTTCGGCATGACCTACGGTCAGCGCAAGAGCAGCAAGCGAGCGATCGTGACCCTCGCCGAGGGTGAGTCGATCGACATCTTCGAAGGTGGGCTGTAATGGGTGTGCGCAAGTACAAGCCAACGACGCCGGGGCGTCGTGACATGAGCGTGTCGGACTTCGACACGGTCACGACTGACCGACCCCTCAAATCACTGACGAAGCCCAATCCCAAGAAGGCCGGCCGCAACGCCAACGGGCGGATCACGACCCGCCATCAAGGCGGCGGTCACAAGCGTCGCTATCGCGTCATCGATTTCCGTCGCAACAAGGACGGCGTTCCCGCCAAGGTGGCCACCGTCGAGTACGACCCCAACCGCTCGTCGCGGATCGCGCTGCTGCACTACCGAGACGGCGAGAAGCGCTACATCATCGCCCCCGAAGGACTCAAGGTCGGCGACCGCGTCGAATCCGGCGAGCGTGCCGACATCAAGCCTGGCAACGCCCTGCCGCTGCGCAACGTCCCGGTCGGTACCATCGTCCACGCCGTGGAGATGCGCCCGGGCGGTGGCGCCAAGCTCGGCCGCAGCGCGGGCAACCGAATCCAGCTGCTGGCCAAGGAAGGTAATCGCGCCGCACTGCGCCTGCCGTCCGGGGAGATCCGCACGGTGCTGCTGGACTGCCGCGCCTGTATCGGTGCCGTTGGCAACGCCGAGCACGAGCTCATCAGTGACGGCAAGGCCGGTCGCTCGCGGTGGAAGGGCAAGCGCCCGACGGTTCGCGGTGTGGTCATGAATCCTGTCGACCACCCGCACGGCGGTGGCGAGGGGCGGACCTCCGGCGGGCGCCACCCCACGAACCCGAAGGGCAAGCCCGAGGGCCGTACCCGTCGGAAGAACAAGACCTCCAACGCCGACATCATCCGTCGCCGCGGCAAGCGCCGCCGGTAGGAGCACGCTATGCCACGCAGTTTGAAGAAGGGCCCCTTCGTCGACGAGCATCTCGCCAAGAAGGTGTCCGAGCTGAACAGCAGGGGCGACAAGCGGGTCATCAAGACCTGGTCGCGCCGCTCGGAGATCGGCCCGGAGATGGTGGGCCACACCATCGCCGTGCACGACGGGCGCAAGCACGTCCCCGTCTACGTGTCCGAGT
>JACCVM010000156.1 GCA_013698135.1 Euzebyaceae bacterium
ACCGGCGGGTGGGAGGACATCGTCGCCCTCGACCTCGTCGCCAAGGCCCAGCAGCACGCCGAGCAGGCCGTCGCCCTGCTGGATGCTCCGTACCTGCCCCCGCAGACCGGCACGCTGGTGCTGGACGCCAACCAGGTCGCCCTGCAGATCCATGAGAGCGTCGGTCACCCGCTGGAGCTGGACCGGATCCTGGGCTACGAGGCCGCCTACGCCGGCACCTCGTGGGTCGGCATCGGCGACGTCGGGTCGCTGCGCTACGGCTCCGACCAGGTCAACCTGACCGTCGACACGACCACGGACAAGGGTCTGGGCACCTACGGCTGGGACGACGAGGGTGTGCCGGCGGGGCGCCATCCGCTGGTGGTCGAAGGCATCCTGCGCGACTTTTTGACCAGCCGCGAGACCGCCCCGCACGTCGATGATCAAACGCGCAGCAACGGCACGATGCGTGCCGACTCGTGGGGCACGATCCCGCTGATCCGCATGACGAACATCAATCTGGAGCCGGGGTCGGGTTCGTTGGAGCAGTTGCTCGACGAGGCCGGCGACGGGGTCTACATGTCCACGAACAAGTCGTGGTCGATCGACGACAAGCGCCTGAACTTCCAGTTCGGCTGCGAGGTCGCCTACGACATCCGCGGCGGCAAGCTCGGCCAGATGTACCGCAACCCCACCTACACGGGGCGCACGCCGGTGTTCTGGGGCTCCTGTGATGGGATCGCCGGGCCCCAGCACTGGCAGGTCTACGGAACGCCGAACTGCGGCAAGGGCGAGCCGGGCCAGGTCGCGCGCGTCTCGCACGGTGCCGCGCCCGCCCGCTTCCGCGACGTGCAGATGGGCGTGCGATGACCTCGCAGACCACTGAGGCACTGCTCGGGCGCGACGGGTTCGCCCGGCTGGCCGACGCCGCGCTGGACGCCGACCTCGGCGGCGCGGTGGCCGGTGTTGAGGTGCTGCTGCAGCGCGAAGCCGGTGGCCTGACTCGATTCGCCAACTCCCAGATCCACCAGAACGTGTGGCGTGAGGACCTGGCGGCCAACGTGCGCGTGGTCACCGACGACGGCCGCGTCGGCGTGGCGTCCGTCCACACCGACGACCCGGCGGTGGTGGCGAGCACCGCCCGCCAGGCCGCCGGCATCGCCCGGCTGTCCCCGCCGGACCCGGCCTTTCCCGGATTGGCGCCGATGGCCAAGGCCGGCGATGTCGAAGTCGACGAGGCGACTCTGACATCCACGCCGCAGCACCGTGCCGAGGCGGTCCGGACACTGTTGGCCGAGGTCGACGAGCGGTACGAGGCCGCAGGCACCTACCGGACGCAGGCTGACGAGATCGGCGTGTTCAACACCGAGGGGCAGCGCTCCTACGCGCCACGCTCCTCGGCGGCGTTGACGCTCGTAGTCACCGGTGGATCCTCGTCGGGCTGGGCCGAGGACGGGGGCCGCTCGCGCTCCGACATCGACCCGGCCGCCGCCGGCCGCCGCGCCGTGGAGAAGGTCCGCGCGGGCGAGGATCCCATCGACGTCGAAGCCGGCCAGTGGACGGTGGTGCTCGAGCCACCAGCGGTCGGGACGCTTGCCGCCTACCTGGCGTACATGGCGTTCGGAGGCCGCGACTACCTGGAGAATCGCTCCTACGCCGCGGGGCGGCTCGGCGAACAGGTCGCCGACGCGCGGGTGTCGTTGACCGACGACCCCCGGTCGCCGCACGCGGGCGGCTATCCCGTCGACTACGAAGGCACACCGACCACCAGGGTGGAGCTACTGGCCGGCGGAGAGCTGCGGTCCGTCGTGCACGACCGCAACACCGCCAAGCAGGCCGGCACGGAGTCGACGGGCAACGCACTGCCGGCGCCGAACACCTACGGGCCGATGGCGCTGTACCCGATGTTCGCTCCCGGGGATGGCGGGTCGACCGCCGACCTCGTCGCCGGCTGTGAACGAGGCCTGCTCGTCACGCGCTTCCACTACACCAACGTGTTGAACCACAAGGAGACGACCGCCACGGGGATGACCCGCGACGGCACCTTCCTCATCGAAGACGGCAAGGTGACCGCAGCCGTGCGCAACCTGCGCTTCACGCAGTCGCTGATGGGGGCGCTGGCGCGGGTGGAGGCCGTCGGCAGCGACACCGCCTTCGCTGGCGAGGGATTCGAGTACGGCTGCCGTCAGCCGGCGCTGCGCATCGCCGGCTTCGCCTTTACCGGCACGACCAGCTTCGGTTGACCTCAGCCGAGGTTGGTGACGAGCAGGTAGCCGATCAGCAGCACGACGATGATCGCCACCACAGCGGCGATCAGCCGGCCGCTGTCCATGCGGTCGCTGACGGTCGTGCGTGCCGCAGGCTCGCGAATCACCTCGCGCTCGCGGACGGGTTCGCGGATGACCTCCCGCTCGCGGACTGGTTCGCGGATGACCTCGCGCTCACGGCGATCCTCGGGTTGCACGCTGACACCTCCTACCGACGCCACCATGCGTCGCTGGCAAACTAATACCCACCGTGACCGGAGATCCAACCGTGGGTGAGCACCATCCGGGGCCAGTGCCCGAGGTGGGCGTGGGAGCCGTCTGCATCCGGTCCGGCCGGCTGCTGCTGGTGCGGCGTGGGCGCGGCGTAGCGATCGGCGCATGGTCGTTGCCCGGCGGGCGGCTGGAGTTCGGGGAAACCATCACCGACGGCATCCGACGCGAACTGCGGGAGGAGACGGGGCTGCACGGCACCATCGGCGCCCTGTGCGGCATCGCCGAACGGGTCGTTGACGGCCACCACTACGTCATCGTCGACCACTGGGTGAGCGTCGACGACGCCGAGGCCGTGGCCGCCGACGATGCCGATGACGTGGTCTGGGCGTCGCGCGCCGACCTCAACCGCCTCCAGCTGGTCACCCAGCTCCGCGAGTTCCTCGACGCCCATCGGGTTACTGACCTGTTGGACTGACACACCGGGTGGATAGCCTGCCGCGTCATGCTCAGCCGGATCTCGCCCGTGGAACGACGCCTCGTGACCGTGGCGGGCGTGGTCCTTGCGGTGTTCAGCGTCGTGCTGGCGCTGTTCCCGGGCGTGCAGGGGATCCCGCTGTGGGCCCGCGTAGCGATCGGCGCCTTCTGGCTGCTGGGCACCCTGCTGCTGCGACGCGGGGCCAGCCGTCAGCAGGACCAGCTCGACGAGCTGCTGGAGCCGCCGCTGGAACGCCGCGACCTGCAGCGCAGGGTGGCAGGCGCTCGGCTGATCCCCGCGCTGCTGGCCAACTCGGGGTTCCCGGCCTACTACGAGTTCCGGCTGTACCTGCTCGACGCCGACGAGGACCGGCTGCTGCCCAGCTACGAACCGGAGGGTTCGCCGTCGTCGACCGGCTGGGCCGTCGGCCAGGGCGTGACCGGCCGGGCCTGGCAGACCGGCGAGTACGACGCGGCGCGGGGCGAAGCGCTGGTCGATCCCGGCTATGGCTTGGATGCCGAGCAACTCCAGCGCTACGCCGGGCTTCAGGTGGTCGCCGCGATGCCGGTCCGCTCGGCGCGCAACGAGGTGATGGCCATCCTCACCGGCTCGAGCACCGTGGACGACGGCAGGCTGACCTCACCAGACGGCAAGGACCGCCACGCCGAGCTGGCCGACGTGCTTGCCCGCGTGTTGATCGACATCCTGCAGGTGGCCGGTGACTAGCGCTGCTGACCCGGCCGGCCGGCCACCACGCATGTTTTCCCCGGAGTTCGGTTACGCTGTGTGCAGCGAACACAGGAGCACGGACATGCCGAAGCTGCCAGCTGTATCCCAGGCCTACTCCGTCGAGCAGGCCGACGCGGCGTTGCGGCGTGCCGCCGAGCGGGAGCGCAACACGGTGCGGATCACCGCCGGTCAGCGTCGGGCGCTGGCCGAACGCAACGGGCACGACCCCTCGCAAAAGCCCCGCTAGCCCGCCTCCACGATCCAGGCTTCACGGTGCCACGGGATCGGGCAGCGCACGCCGCCCCTCGGTTGCGGTCAGCCACACGCCGGCCAGGATCAGCGGACCGCCAGCCCAGAACAGCGGGCTGGGCGTCTCGGCCAGCAGGAAGTAGGCGAGGGTGGTCGAGGCGACGGGTTCGGCCAACACCACCACTGCGACCACCGTCGCCGAGAC
>JACCVM010000162.1 GCA_013698135.1 Euzebyaceae bacterium
TGGAAGACGCCGGCCTGGTCAGCCGCACCAGGCAGGCCCAGCGGCGCCCAGTGCACCTCGAAGCAGAGGTCTTCGACCTGATGACCAAGTGGATCGAGCGCTACCAGCGTCAGGCCGAGGAGCGCTACCGCCGCCTCGACGACCTCCTCGCATCGATGCCAGACGACATCGAACCCACCCAATCACCCGAGACAGGAGCAGCGACGTGACCACCAGCACGCACCAGACCGAGATCACCGCCGACCCCGACGTCCCGCTCGTGCGGATCAGCCGGGAGTTCGACGCCCCGCCCGAGAAGGTCTTCCTGGCCCACACCGACCCCGAGCTCGTCGTCCAATGGCTCGGACCCCGCCGCACCGAGATGCGGATCGACCACTACGACTGCCGCACCGGCGGGTCCTACCGCTATCTGCACTTCAGCGACGGCAACGAGTTCGGCTTCCACGGCTGCTTCCACGAGGTGCGCCCCTCGGAGCTGATCATTCAGACCTTCACCTTCGAGGGCTTTCCCGACGACGTCGCGCTCGAGAAGCTAACCTTCACCGACCTCGGCGACGGCCGCACCCGACTCACGGCGACCTCACTGGTCGACACCTTCGAGGGCCGCGACGCGTTCCTCGCCAGCGGCATGGAGGACGGCGTTCGCGAGGGCTACGAGCGCCTCGACGAACTACTCGCCGGCTGACCCTCGGGCGTCAGCGTGACAAAGCTGACTACCCGGTCGCGTCGAGTGGAGCGCCGCGGGTCAGCGCCGCGCGCGGCAGCACACCCTCCGGCTCAGCCTCGACGAGCTCCGCGCGGTAGGCGAAGGCTGCCATCCTGCACCCGTTCCTCGCCACTCATGTTGCGGTTTCTAGCACCGGAAGACGGAGGCCGATGGAGAGGACGCCGACGGCGTCCGAATCCACAGCCGTACTCGCGAAGTCATGATCAATGCCCAGAGGGCGCCGGTAGCGGACCTCTGGCACTAGGACGCCTAGCACTTCCTCCTGACGCTGACCGCCGTCGGACCCCCAGCCGAAGCGCTCGTAGAAGGCGCGAGCCCGTTCGTTGCCTGGATGGACCCATAGCAGGGCCTCGCGGAAGCCAGCCTCACTCAGGGCGTCCGTCGCCGCGAGAAGCAATGCCTGGCCGAAGCCACGACCCCAGGCGTCGGGATCCACGTTGAGGGCGTACAGCTCGCCCTCGCTGCTGTTCAGTTCGCCGTCTGCGGGGCCCACCGTGACGAAGCCAACGACACTGCCGCCGTCGTCCTCGGCGACGAAACGTGCGAACGTCGCTCTCGGTGGTCGCCGCAGCCCCTCCGCCCACATCTGCGCTCGTTCATCCCCGAAAAGCCCATCCAGGTACTCGTCCGGCATCAGTCCGCCGCGATACGCCTTCTGCCAAGCCCGAACGTGAACTGTTCCAATCGAAGGCGCGTCGGTTTCGACAGGCTCACGAACAATCAAGGCTGGATGCTCCTGGTCCGGGAACGCAGATGACGGTATCGCCTCGGCACTGGAGGCGGGTCGGGGTTGGCTCGGTCCTGCCCCAGCGCTCCCGATCTCATGGCCAAGTCCCATATCTGATCAGACACAATGTCGTGCATGAATGATATTGGCTGGTTGCTTCGCCAGGCCCGGAGGCGGGCGGGCCTGACGCAGGTCGAGATCGCCCGGCGGGCCGGCACTTCTCAGCCCACGCTCAGTGCCCATAAGCGAGGCCGAAGACACCCAACGCCGCCACCCTGTCCGTCTCCTGGCGATAACGGGCGCGACTCTGGACACCGTCGATCTTCCCGGCACGACTCGGGACTGGCTGCGCCGCCGGCATGATCCCTCCCACCGGCCGCCGCCGGACGCCTTCGCCGGCGCGGCGGCCAGCGTCACGGCTGGGGAGGTGTGGACCTTCGTAGTGCGTGAACTGCTGGATGATGTCTACCGATGGCTCCACCTGGCCGGACCAGCTGCCGTGGGGACGCTCGCTTCAGACGAGCCGAGGCTACGGGCGACCAGCGGTCGACGCCCTACTGGCCGGCCTGGCCGAGCACCTGGCGGCGACCTTCGGGCACGAGCGACCCGATTGGGTGACGGCTCCTACGCGCTTTCTCGACCACTGGTGGCTCCCCCACGGTCGGAGGGGCTTCGACGCGTTGGCCCTGCGCGACGCGCCGGCGGCATTCCGTAGGCGCGGCGTGATGCTGCACCCATCGATGCTCGAACGGCGGTGACGCCGTGAACGCTGATACGTTGCGAACGGCGCTGCGGGCACTCGGCATCGAGCTACAGCGCCGGGGCGTGCAGGGCGACCTGTATGTCGTGGGCGGAGCCGCAATGGCCCTGGCGTACGACGCCCGGCGAAGTACGCGCGAGATTGACGCGATCTTCGAACCAAAGTTGGTGATCTACGAAGCGGCGGCCCGTGTCGCCGACGACCTGGGCCTGCTTCCCGATTGGCTCAACGACGGCGCCAAGCGCTTCCTCGTGGGGGAAGACCCATACCAAGCCCCTGTACTGGAGTTCCCAGGGGTACGGGTCCAGATGGCTTCGCCGCAGATGCTGCTCGCCCTGAAGGTCGCAGCTGCTCGGATCGGTGAGGACGATGACGATGTCGCCACACTGGCCGGCATGCTGGGGCTGCGGCGGGCCGCTGACGTGCTCGAACTGGTGACCGCGGTGGCTGGAGCCTCGCGGCTGGGTCCACGCTCGCGATTCTTCGTCGAAGAGATCATGGACAGGACGCTGATAGCTGAAGGCACCGAACCAATCAGTCACTCCTGAAGCATCGGCGAGTTCCGAGGCATCACTGCGGTACAGTATGTACCGCAGATTCCGCCCGCGGAGGGGAATGATGACGCAAGCACGGCTCGAAGACCTTGTTCAGGCCCTTCTCGACGCCGCTGGCGAAGGGCAAGTGCTGAAGTCGACGTCTGTGCGCTTGCCTGAGCCGTTGCACCGGGCGGCACAGCTTGCTGCAGCCCTCGGTATGGACGAGTCGTTCAGTGCTGTGGTGACGCACGCGGTGGACGAGCGAATCCGGGCATTCGCGCGCCGCAGCGCGCTCGCGGACCTGTTTGCGGCGTCCCCCGAACACGCGCCGTCATTGGCCGCGGTAGCTCATCGGCGCGTGCACGGCGGTGACCATCCGGCGGTCCGCAGACCTGAGCTCGTCGACGAAGCCGCTGCTTGGGTGGAGCGGAAGACGCCTGAGTGGTTGACCACTGGTGCGGTGGACGACGCCGTGGACCAGGTCTTGGATTTCGTCGAGATGCTTGACGCCGGCGTGGGTGGGCGGCAACCGGCCGTTACCTGATGGCGAGAGTCGTGCGTCACCTGGTCCTCGACAATGAGGCGGCTCAGGCGTTGCTGCAAGGCGGCGCGGCGCCGCATCCCAAACGAGCGCAGGTCTTGCTGGCTGTCGCGGCGGCGAATGGGCGCCGCGTCGTGCCGACCGCCGTACGCGGCGAGGCCGGGTGGGATCGCGGCCAAGCTGTCAGTGCAGACGCCAACCGGTTGGTGTCTGAAGACAGTCCCTTTGACGCGGCCGCTGCAAACCGGGCGGTCCAGCTGATGGCATTGACGCCGGGTGCGTCGGTGGTCGACGCGAGTGTCGCGGTCGCGGCCGAACGCATCGGGCAAGGTGGCGTCGTCGAGGTACTGACTTCAGACGTTCCCGACCAGAAAGGGCTGGCCGCCAACGTCGCCGTCGACGTCATCGTCGTTGGGCTGTAGAGCAGCAGCAACAAGACGCGAGGTAGGCTCCCGCACCCGTGAGCAGCGTCGTGAGCCGCAATCCGTACACCAGCGAGGTGGTCTTTTCTACCGCCGCCGCAGGCCGCGATGAGGTCGACGTGAGCGTCGGCCGCGCGGCAGCCGCCGCGCCGGGTTGGGCCGCGACACCGATACAGGAGCGCGCCGCGGTGCTGCGGCGCTTCGCGGATCTGGTGGAGGCCGACGCCACCAAGCTCGCCGACCTGATCGTGGCCGAGGTCGGCAAGCTACGGTCAGAGGCCCTCGGCGAGGTGGAGTGGACGGCCCGCTCGGCGCGCTACTACGCCGACCACCCGCCGGCCGTCGACCGGCGCGGGGGCGCGGTCGTGCGTCGCCGCCCCCTGGGAGTGGTTGCGGCGGTTACGCCGTGGAACGTGCCCCTGGTCACACCGGCGTGGAAGTGGCTGCCCGCCCTGGTGGCCGGCAACGCCGTGGTGTGGAAGCCGTCGGAGCTGGCCTCGGCCACGGCTGCCGCGGCCGTCGACCTGCTGGTCCAGGCCGGCCTGCCCGGCGGCGTCGTTGTCCCGGTGCTCGGCGGCGCCGAGACCGGCCAGGCGGTCTGCGCCGACCCTCGCGTGCGGGGCATCACGTTCACCGGCTCCACCGAGGCGGGAAGAACCATCGCGGTGCTGGCCGCGCAACGCTTCGTCCCATGCGCCTTGGAGATGAGCGGCATCAACGTGGCGGTGGTGTTCGCCGACGCCGATCTGGACCTCGCCGTGGATTGCGTCGCCGGCGCGTCCACCGCGATCAACGGACAGAAGTGCACGGCGACTCGCAGGGTCCTCGCCCAGCGAACCGTCGCCGAGGAGTTCGTCGCTCGCTTGGCGCAACGCTACGAGGCGCTACGCCCGGGAGACCCGTTGCGGGAGACGACCACGCTGGGACCCCTGATCTCGCCGACGGCCAGCGAACGGGCAAGGCTGGCGGTATCAGCCGCGCAGCGCAGCGGCGCCCGCGTCGCCGGGCGGTCGCCCGGCCTGGAGGACGTCCCGGCGGCCTTCCCGGCGACGCTGCTGACCGGCTTGTCGACCGGCGACCCGCTGCGCCGGCAGGAGCTGTTCGCGCCGGTGACGTCGGTCGATGCCTTCGACGAGGCAGATGGCGTGTGGCAGTTGGCCAACGACAGCCCCTACGGCCTGTCCGCCGCCGTCTACACCGGCGATGCGGCGACGGCGGGCAAGGCTCTGGAACGGCTGCAGGCTGGGGTGATCGCGGTCAACCGCAGGGGTGACGCAGTCGACCTGGAGGCGCCGTTCGGTGGGGTCAAGGACTCGGGCAACGGCCGACCCGAGGGCGGGGAGTACCTCTACGACACGCTCACCACGCACCAGGCCACCTACGGCACCGCGGCGGAGTGAGCCGCCCGCCTGGGTGTGGCTATCCTGCGTAGGCCAACCGCAAGGCGACGGCGGACGTCGCGTGCCGGAGTCGGGAGCACAGGGAGCTGGTGAAGGGCTTGCGCAGCCGCAACGGTGCGGCGAACGGTTACCGGAAGCCCGCCCGCTACTCGGCGTTCGACCTGGTGCGCCACGGGCTGACGTCGGCACCGTGGCAGCGGGCCTGGCGCTCGCACGACCTGCGGCCGACCTATGACGTGGTCATCATCGGCGGCGGGGTGCATGGGTTGGCCACCGCCTACTACCTGGCCGCCAACCACGGCATCACCAACGTGGCGGTGCTGGACAAGGGCTACATCGGCAGCGGTGGCTCTGGCCGCAACACCGCAATCATCCGGTCGAATTACCTGACGCCCGAGGGCGTGCGCTTCTACGACCGGTCGGTGCAGCTGTACACCACGCTGGCGGCCGACCTCAACTACAACGTCATGTTCTCCCAGCGCGGTCACCTCACCCTGGCCCATAACGACGGCTCGCTGCGAACCATGCGCTGGCGTGCCGAGGTGAACAAGCTGGAGGGCATCGACTCGGAGGTGATCGGCCCCGACGAGATCAAGTCGCTGGTGCCGTACATGGACACGTCGTCGGCTGCCCGCTATCCGATCCTCGGGGCGCTGTACCACCCACCGGGCGGCATCGTCCGCCACGACGCGGTCGTCTGGGGATACGCGCGCGCCGCCGACGCCTACGGTGTGCACATCCACCAGAACACCGAGGTCACCGGCATCGATGTCGTGTCCGAGCGGGTCCAAGGTGTCCAGACCTCGCAGGGTCGGATCGCCGCCCGCACGGTCGTCAACTGCACCGCCGGATGGTCCACCCTCATCTCCGACATGGCCGGCGTGGCGATGCCCGTTTCGACGTTCCCGCTCCAGGCCGCGGTCACCGAGCCTGTCCGGCCGTTCCTGCGTACCGTGGTCGTGTCGGGGACCCTGCACGTCTACGTCAGCCAGACCGACCGTGGCGAGCTGGTCTTCGGGGCCAGCGTCGACCCCTTCACCTCCTACTCGATGCGCGGCTCGCTGGACTTTATTGAGGGCCTTGCCGGCCACGTGCTGGAGCTGATGCCATCGTTGGCTAAGCTGCGGCTGCTGCGCCAGTGGTCGGGCCTATGCGACATGACGCCGGACTACTCGCCGATCATGGGGACGACGCCGGTCGAGGGGTTCTACGTCGACGTCGGCTGGGGCACCTACGGGTTCAAGGCCGCGCCGGTGGCCGGGGAGACGATGGCGGCGCTGATCGCCACACAGCAGGTACCGCAGCTGATCGCCGCGTTCGACCTCGCTCGCTTCGCCGACGGCCGTCTGGTCGGCGAGAAGGGTGCCGCCTCCGTTGGCCACTGAGCTGGAAGCCGCCCGACGATGATGCTGGTGCCGTGCCCATGGTGTGGGCCGCGCAACGTCGCGGAGTTCCGCTACGTCGGAGAACGCCGGGTACGCCCGGACCCCTCGACCGCCGACCCGCCAGCGTGGCGGGGGTATCTGTACCTGCAGGTCAATCCCGCCGGCTGGGTCGAGGAGAGCTGGTATCACCGAGCGGGTTGCCGCCAGTACTTCGTCGCCGAGCGCCACACCACCGACAACCAGATCAGGGCGTCGAGGCCGCCTGACGCTGCGCTGCGAGGTCTGCCCGCTGAACAGACCGCCGGACGCGGCGGCGAGCACGACAGCGGAGCTCAGGCATGAGGGCGACTTCGACGGTCACCTCGCTGCGTCTGGAGCGTCAGCCCGGTGAGGTGATCGACCGCGACCGACCGCTGCACTTGTACTGGAACGGCCGGTCCTACCCCGGCTACGCCGGCGACACGATCGTCTCGGCGCTGGCGGCCAGTGGCGAGCGGGTCTTCTCGCGCAGCTTCAAGTACCACCGCCCTCGCGGTGTGCTGTCGGCCAGCTATCTGGATCCCGGCTGCATGGTGCAGGTCGGCGACGAACCCAACGTGCGGGCGGCGCACCGCCGAGTCGAGGCGGGCATGGTCGTACGTGCGCAGAACGCGTGGCCGTCGCTGGACTACGACGTCAAGTCGCTCAACCAGCTGGTCGGGCGCTTCCTCACTCCCGGCTTCTACTACAAGACCTTCATCAAACCGCAGCGGCTGTGGCCGGCCTACCAGCAGGTGCTGCGCCGCTTCGCTGCCGGTGGAGTGGTGGCGGCCGAGGCCGAGGGTTCCCAGCACCCGTACTTCGACAAGCGCTACGCCCATCCCGACGTGGTGGTTGCTGGGGGCGGTCCCGCCGGCATGGCAGCCGCGGTGGCGGCCGCCGGAGCCGGGGCGCAGGTGCTGCTGGTCGAGGAGGAGCACGACCTGGGCGGCCATCTGCGCTGGGGAAACCACGCCCAGCTCGACGAGCTGGAGCGGCTGCGCGCCGCGGTCGCCGCAACCCCCGGCATCGAAGTGCTCACCAACTCGGTGGTCACCGGACGCTATGACAGCGGCTGGCTGGCCATCGTCCAGCGCAACCTCGGCTTCGTCTTCGAGCGGCTGATCAAAGCCCGCGCCAAGGTGTTGGTCGTCGCACCCGGGCTGATCGAGCGGCCTTACGTCTTTGCGGGCAACGACCTTCCCGGTGTGACGCTGTCCACCGCGGTGCGGCGCCTGATGAATCTGCACGCGGTCAAGCTGGGTTCCCGGGCTGTGGTCTTCACCGCCAACCCCGACGGGGACGCCGCCGCCGCCGATCTGGAGCGGGTCGGTGTTGACGTCGCCGCGGTGGTCGACGCCCGCCGCGGCGAGGGCATCGTGCGCGCCACCGGCGGCAAGCAGGTGCAGGCCGTCGAGCTCGCCGACGGCAGCACCGTGGCCTGCGACCTGCTGGTCACGGCCGTCGGCTGGACCGCGCCGACGTCGCTGCTCAACATGGCGGGCGACCGCCCGGTGTACTCGCCGCGGGCGGCGCGCTTCTTCTCGTCGCGGTTGCCCGACGACGTCTTGATCGCCGGAGGGATCGCCGGCGACGGGAGCCTCGACGAGCTGCTGGCCCATGCCGGTGCCGTCGGCGACGAGGCCGCACGGCGGTCCGGGGTCGTCGCCGCCAAGGCCGCCATGGCCGCCACGCCGCCGCCGCCGCCGCCGATCGACGAGCACCCCGAGCTGTTCTTCTCCACCACCTCTGGGTTCGTCGACTACTCCGAGGACGTCACCTCCAAGGACCTGGTGGCGGCGGCCAAGGAGGGCTATGACTCCATCGAGCTGGTCAAGCGTTACACGACCGTCACGATGGGACCGGCGCAGGGCAAGCTGGAGACCGTCAACGCCGTGGCGGTGCTGGCGGCGGCGACCGGTCGCACCATCGAGCAGACCGGCACCACCGTGTGGCGCCCGCCGTACGCCCCGATCACCCTCGGCGCGTTGGCGGGGCGCATCTTCGAGCCGGTGCGCCGCTCGCCGTTGCACGCCTGGCACGAGCGCGCCGGCGCGCGGCCGCTGGTGGCCGGCGCCTGGATCCGTCCGGACTCCTACGGCGACCCGGCGGCGGAGGTCCGCAACGTGCGCGAGCGGGTCGGGATCATCGACGTCACGCCCCTCGGCAAGTTCGACCTGCGCGGCCCCGACGTGCCCAAGCTGCTCAACCAGCTGTACGTCAACAAGTGGTCGAAGCTGGCGGTGGGGTCGGTCCGCTACGGGGTGATGTGCGCCGAGGACGGCGTGGTGCTCGACGACGGGGTCACCGGCCGCCTTGACGAGGACCGCTACATCCTCACGGCCACCTCCTCCGGGGCCGCGACGGTCAACGAGTGGATCGACAGCTGGCTGCAGACCGAGCACCCGGAGTGGCGGGTCCATGTCGTGCCGGTCACCACCTCCTACGCCAGCATCAACGTCGCCGGCCCGCGGTCCCGCGAGCTGCTGGAGCGGCTGGTGGAAGGTGTTGACCTGTCCAACGAGGCCTTCGGGTACATGCGCGTACGGGTCGGGCGAGTCGCCGGCGTCGAGGGTTGCGTCATGTGGCGCATCGGGTTCACCGGCGAGCTGAGCTACGAGCTGCACGTCCCGGCGTCGCACGGGCTACGGGTGTGGGAGGCGCTGCTGGAGCGTGGCGCGGACTTTGGCGTGGCGCCCTTCGGGGTGGAGGCGCAGCGGATCCTGCGCCTCGAGAAGGGCCACCTGATCGTGGGCCAGGACACCGACGGGCTGACCCAGGGCTACGCCGCGGGGCTGCGCTGGGCGATCAAGCTGGACAAGCCTGACTTCGCCGGCAAGTCCGAGCTGGTGTGGCAGAGCGAGCGGGACGACTACTTCCGCCTGGTGGGACTGCAGCCGGTCGACGGGTCGGTGGTGCCACCGGAGGCCAGCCAGATCGTGGTCGGCCGCCACATTGCCGGGCGCATCACCTCCAGCCGCATGTCACCGACGCTGGGGCGCTCGATCTGCCTCGGGTTCGTGGCGCCCTCCCGGGCCGAGCCGGGAACGACCGTGATCGTGCTGCTGCCCGACGGGCGGCGGATCCCCGCCATGGTCATGGCCCAGCACGCCCACTTCGATCCGGAAGGGGTACGCCAGCGTGGCTGAAGCACCAGGGAACGCGGCTGAAACGGCACTGGTGGCGCGCAGCCCCATCGACCCGGCACCCCCGGTCACCGTCGAGCAGGGCTGGGGGATCAGCGCGCGGCGCAGCGCCGCCGCCCTGCGCATCTCCGACTGCACCCCGCTGACCAAGGTGCTGATCAAAGCCCCGGCTGACGGACCGATCGCCGCGTCGCTTGGTGTTCCGTTGGGCCGCGCCACCCGGGACCCCGTGGGTGCGCTCGTCATCGGCTCGGGCCCAGGGGAGTGGTTGCTGCTGGCGCCGCCGGGATGGGCTGAAGAGGTCGTCGCGCGGCTGCCAACGGCAGGCGAGAACGGCTGGATGAGCACCTTCGACGTGACCCACGGCCGCGCGCTGGTGCGCCTGAGCGGGGCCAGCGCTCCGGCGCTGTTGAGCAAAGTTTGCGCCATCGACCTCGCCGACGCGGTCACGCCGAACGGCGCCGCGTTCCGCAGCTCCGTGGCCACCCTGGTCACCGACGTCGTCCGCGACGACCTCGCCGAGCAGGGCGGCGAGCCTTCCTACCTGCTGGGATGCGAGCGGTCGTCCGGGCAGTACCTGTTCGACGCCCTGCTGGACGCCGGGGAGGAGTTCGGCATCGACGTCGACGGGTTCGTCTTCCCCGGTATCTGACCCGTGGCTTGCGCCGCAGGCAACTGTGTGCATGTAGCCGCGCAGGCGACGGTGTTCGCACACGGTTCGGTGTTGATGGCAACTGTGTGCATCCAGCCGCGCCGGCGACGGGAATCGCACACGGTTGGCGCCTCACGTCACGACGCTGTCGTGCACCACCGCTGCGCTACATGAGGACATAGATTGCGCCGTCTGCGACGACTACCGGGTAGGTCTTGGCGCGCAGGCGCGGGTCAGCCAGGCAACGGCCGGTGGCGATCTCGAACTCCCAGCCGTGCCAGGCGCAGCGCAAAATGCGACCTGCCATGCCGTAGACGAAACGATGATCTGTCGACGCCAGGGTGGTGCCCGTGACCGGGCCGTGACACAGCGCGCCGCCCTCGTGCGGGCAGCGGTTTCGCAGCGCGTAGTAATGGCCGTCGACGTTGAAGATCCCCACGCTGCGGCCGTTCAACTCGCGGATCACTCGTTCGCCGGGTTGGATCTCGTCGCTGCGGCAGGCGTAGACGCCTGGCGCGTCCTCGCCGGCGACGGGCGTCACGACGGACTCCCTTGCGTCACTGCCTGTTGGCGTCATGCCGAGCTCCGTTGCGTCTCGGGCGCTGCCGCCTCAGCCGCCGACTGCGGCAGCCGGTACAGCTCGCGAGCGTTCTCGCGCAGGACCCGCTCCCGCCACGCCGGCGGGATGCGCACCCGCTCGGGGTCGTCGAAGTCCCAGTGCGGGTAGTCGGTGGCGAACAGCAATGTTCGCTCGCCGTCGATCGCCTCCAGCGCGCTCCACAGGTGGCGCACGTCCTTGGGCTGTTCCAGCGGCTGTGTGGTGAGCCGGATGTGCTCGCGGGCGACGTCGCTGGGGAGGCGGTCCAGCCACGGCGTCTCCTTGCGAAGCGCCTTCCAGTCAGCGTCAAGGCGCCACAGGATCGCCGGGAGCCAGGCGACGCCGCACTCGATGAGCACGAACCGCAACCCCGGCCACTTCTCGAAGACGCCTTGGGCGATGAGGCTGGCGACGTGACCCATGCCCGTCTCGCACAGCAGCGCGTGCGCTTCCCAGAAGAAGCTGGGTGGGCCGGTTCCGGTCGGGTTGGCGTTGACGCCGCCCTGGCCACCCAGGTGTGCGGCGACCGGCAGCTCCATCTCGGCGGCCGCTTCCCAGATCGGCCAGTAGACGGGATCTCCGTACGGCCGTTGGGAGCCCGACGAGACGATCACCTGCACCATGTCGGGGTGCTCGCCGAGTCGCCTGATCTCCTCGGCGGCACCCGACGGGTCCTGCGGGGCCACGACGATCGAGCCCTTGAGGCGCGGGTCGCGCCCCATCCACTCCTGCACCATCCAGTCGTTGGCGGCGCGGGCCAGGGCCGACGCAAGGTGCGGGTTGGCCAACGTGGAGACCTCGATGCCCTCGTCGCCGCCCAGGATGGCGTACTCGACGTCGTAGCGGTCCAGCAGCTGGGCACGCATGAGCTCGTAGTCCGAGCCGGGGGTGCCCCCGCCCGCCGGGACGGCGTCGGTGCGCATGAAACCCTCGGGATGCAACCAGGGTCGGTGTGCGTGCGGGAACGAGTCGCGGCCACCGGGAAGCTCGCCCCGCTCAAGGACGTCGCGCCAGTACGGCTCGAGGTAGCCGAGCAGCTCCCGAGAGGAGCTCCAGCTGTTGTGCACGTCGCAGTCGATGATCACGGCAGCCCCTTTGCGTTCGGCTGGTGTTCAGGCTAATCCGCTGAAAGTGTCGGCGAACCCCTTGTCGACCCTTTGGTGTTGCGCTATACGTGAGACGTTGCGCTGTGAGCAATGCTCGCGGTGGGTGGTGCGGGTCGCCACCATGTGGATCGGGAGGCGGATGTGAGCATCTGGGCCTACATCCAGCGCCGCTGGCCTGAGCTTGTGCAGTTGGCCTTGGAGCACGCCGGTGTCGTCCTGCTATCGGTCACCATCGCAACCGTCATCAGCGTCGTTCTGGCCGCGCTGGCCTATCGCAGCTCGCGGTTCACCGGCGCCCTGCTGACCTTGACCAACGTGGTCTTCGTCGTCCCGGCGCTGTCGTACTTCGGTGTCCTGATCTACGTGACGGGGCTTGGCTTTCGAACGACGGTCATCGTCCTGACGCTGT
>JACCVM010000178.1 GCA_013698135.1 Euzebyaceae bacterium
CGTAGGCAGCCTTCTTCAGGTTGCCCTTGGTGAACGCGTCGCTGTTGACGATCAGCGTGCCGTCGGGGGCCAGGTCGGCGACGTTGGTCTTCAGCGCCGCGGGGTTCATCGCCACCAGCACGTCGGGTGCGTCACCCGGGGTGAGGATGTCGTGGTCGGCGAAGTGCAGCTGGAACCCCGATACGCCCGGAAGGGATCCGGCGGGGGCGCGAATCTCGGCGGGAAAGTCCGGCAGCGTGGCGAGGTCATTGCCGACCCGTGCGGTGACGCTGGTGAAGCGGTTGCCCGTCAGTTGCATGCCGTCACCGGAGTCGCCCGCAAAGCGGATGGTGACGGTATCGACACGCTGAACCGGCTTGGTGCCCATGAACAACCCCGTTGCGAGCGTAGATGCGATCCTCGCCGGCAACTGTAGTAGCCGCTGGCCGCCGAGGCGGTATCCGGCGGCGAGCGGGGCGGCGCAAGTCCGCTGCCGGCCGTGATACTCGACGTCGATGGCCTACCTCGACCACGCCTCGGCGACCCCGTGGCACCCTGCCGCCCTTGCGACCTATCAGCAGGTGGCGGGATCCCTGATCGCCGACCCGACCCGGCGCCACGCCGCCGGCCGGAGGGCGCGCGACCTGCTGGAGTCGGCGCGCGGCGCGATCGCGGGCATGTTCGGAGCACCCCCGGACCGCATCGTGATGACCTCGGGTGGCACCGAGGCGATTCACCTCGCGGTCCTGGGCGGCGTCGCGGCGAACCGGACGCGGCCGCGCCGGATCGTATCGTCGGCCGTCGAGCACTCCGCGGTGCTGGCCGCCGCCGACGCCTCGGGGTACGCCTGCGCCCAGGTGGCGGTGGACCGGCTGGGGCGCGTGGACCTCGACGGGTTACGCAGCGAGCTCGGTAAGGGCGCGGCACTGGTCAACCTGATGCACGCCAATCACGAGGTCGGCACCCTGCAGCCGGTGGCCGAGGTCGCCGCGCTGTGCCGCGAGCACGACGCGCTGCTGCACGTCGACGCCTGCCAGACCGCCGGCCGACTGCCCGTGGACCTCGGCGGGCTGGGTGCGGACTACCTGTCGGTGTCGGCCGCCAAGTTCGGGGGCGGCCGTGGCACGGGCGCCCTGCTGCTGTCCCCCCGGGCTCGGCAGCGCCCGCTGCTGGCCGGAGACGAGCGCGAACGACGCCGGCGGGCCGGGTTGGAGCATCTGCCCGGCATCACCGCGATGGCCGAGGCGCTGCTGCAGCTGGCGCCCAACGACCCCTACGGTCCCGCGGCGCGGGCCGCGTCCAACGCCGACGCGCTGCGCCGGCAGCTGCGCGAGCGGCTGCCAGCAGCGGTCGACGACGTGGCCGTCCACGGCCCCGACGACGGTGCCGCGCCACACATCGTCGCGGTCTCGGCGCTGTACTGCGACGGCGAAGCGCTGGTGAGTGCGCTGGATGCCACCGGCTTCGCGGTGCACTCGGGATCGTCGTGCGCCACCACGTCGGGCGAACCGTCGCACGTGCTGGTGGCGATGGGCGCGCTGACCCACGGCCACGTACGGGTCTCGCTGGGCCCGGAGACGACGGCGGCGGACGTAGACGGCTTCGTGCGCGCCTTCGCCGCGGCGGTGACCAAGTTGCGCGGCGATAGCCTGGGCGCGGCATGAGCGCCGTACCCGCCTCGTCCCCGCCAGCCGAGCCCCTGGTCGTCGACAGCCTCGGCAAGCACTGCCCGGTCCCGGTGATCGACCTGGCACAGGCGCTGCCGAGCGTGGCGGTCGGCGCCGAGATTCTGGTTCTGGCCGACGACCCGGGCGCCAAGGTCGACATTCCGGTGTGGTGCCGGATGAAGCGTCAGCAGCTGCTGGGCGTGGACGCCGCCGAGCGGGGCTGGGCCTTCCGCGTGCGACGCACCAGCTGAACCCGAGAAGGGCGCCCCGTCGGGCGCCTGTAAGGGCGGCTCGCTACCCCTAGTGGAAGCTGTCGCCGCAGGCGCAGGTGCTCTGGGCGTTGGGGTTGTTGATCGCGAAGCCGGCGCCCTGAAGGCTGTCGACCCAGTCGATCTGCGTGCCGCGAAGGTACGGCGCTGACATCTTGTCGATGCGGACCGGGACGCCGGACAGCGTGGCGACCTTGTCGCCGTCGAGCTGACGGTCGTCGAAGAACAGCGCGTAGCGCATGCCCGAGCAACCGCCCGGCTGGACCGCAACGCGCAGAGCGACCTCGGCGGCATTCTCCTCGCGCTGCATCAGCTCGAGCACCTTGGCGGCGGCGGACTCGGTCAGCACGATTGGTCCCTCGTCGACCGTCTCGGTGTCCGGGGCGGTGGTGACGTCACTCATCTTCACGGTCCTCGGGGTCTCGCGGGTGGGTGTCGCGGGCGGTGGCCGGCGCGGCGTGCGGGCTGTGGCTCAGTCTACCGTGCCTGCGGCCGCAAGCCATAGCAGGCCTCGCGCACGGGCAAGGCCCCAGAGCTCAGATGACCGGCACGCCCTCGGTGGCGGTCAGCTGGCGGAACAGCTCGGGGCCTCGACGATCAGCGTCGGGCCGGACTGGTTGAGGCGCGGGTCCATCCCGCTGGTGACCTTCACGCCGCGAGTCAGCGTCAGGCGGATGTGGACACTGTCGTGCATGCCATTGGCTTGCAGCGTCTGGCGGATCTGCTCGACGATGGCTTCGTCGTCGGGCACGGTGGCAAACGCCAGGGCGTGCGCCGAGCACCGCAGCCGCCCGAGATGCTCGTGCAGCTTGAAGATCCGGCCGTCGTACAGCCGCAGCCCCTCCCAGACCGCGTCGCCGCCCTGCACCACCGAGTCGAACGGGCTGACGCCGGCCTGGTCGCGGTGTACCAGGCGGCTGGCGACGTTGCCGATCAGGTCGCGGTTGGCCTCATCGAAGTGCTGCATCACCGCTCCTGTCGTCGATGCGGATGCGCAGCCGGTGCAGCCGCTCGTAGTGGGGGCGGCAGGCGGCCAGCAACGGCTCCAGCCGTGAGGGCAGCGGCCTTGCCGGTGGACGGTCCGCCTCGAAGCCGGTCGAGGTGATCACCGCGTCGTACCACCAGCGGGCCTAGACGCCATCGCTGTCGCGAGACCCGGAGGGCCAGAACAACATCCGGTCGCTAAACGGCACGCCGAGCCGACGGCAGAGCTCGCGCAGCATCGGTTCGGGTGCCGCCAGCACATCGCTGGCGTCGAGAACCGGTGGCCGGTGGCCGAGTGCGGTCACGGCCTCCAGGTACAGCGGCTCGTCGACGACGACCGTGTCGTCGCGATTACCCCAAGCCCGCAACAGGGTCGTGGAGATGGTGCGCGGTCCCGACCACATCGCGATCCGCAGCACCGGACCGTCCACGTGTCGCGGTCCGGTCACCGCGGCGGCCGCTGCGCGACGTCGGCGACCTGGGCGCCGGTAGCGGCCAGCAGCTGGTCGGGCGCAAGCGCGAAGACAGTGTCAGGCGTGCCGGCAGCGGCCCAGGTCTGCGGGTAGCCGAGCAGGTCGACGTCGCACAGCGTCGCCAATCGGGCCGGATGCCCGAACGGTGGCGTTCCGCCGATGGGGAAGCCGGTTGCCGCCCTGGCGGCGTCGGCGTCGGCGCGGCGGATCCCTTCGGCGCCAACAGCGGCGGCGACCTTGTCGTAGTCCACCCGGTTGCGGCCGCTGGTCAGCACCAAGAGGGGTCCGGCGTCGCTGGCCAGCACCAGGCTCTTGACGATGGCGCCGAGGTCGCAGCCGATGGCCGCGGCGGCGTCCGCGGCGGTGCGGGTGCCGTCGGGGAACCGGCGCACCTGGATCGTCAGGCCGAGCCCGGCAGCGGCAGCCGCCACGCGGCGGGTGTTGCGATGCAGGGGTTGCGGGTTCACTGCTCCTCCACCTGTGCTGCCAGTCGCTCGGTGCGCTCACTGACCAGCTCGGCAGCGCGGACCATGCCGTCCGGGCCGAGGTCGGCCACAGCGTCGAAGGCGTCGCCGGCGTTGCCCACCACGCGGCCGGCGCAGGCGTAGACCCGGGCCCCGGCCGAGCGCGCGCGCTCCGCCACGTAGGCGGGCACCTTGCCACGGCCGGTCTGGGCGTCCAGCGAACCTTCGCCCGTGATCACCACTTCCGCGCCGTCGAGTGCGGCGTCCAGGCCCACCAGCTCCGCGATCGCCGCTGCGCCGGGCAGCAGCTTCGCTCCAAGCAGGGCAGCCAGGGCGAAGCCGAGGCCTCCGGCCGCCCCCGCTCCGGGCAGCTCGCGCCACGGTCCTCCGGGCACGTCGCGCTCGACGGTGTCGGCCATCGCGGTCAGCGCCGCTTCCAGGATCGGCAGGTCGTGTGCTCCGGCGCCCTTCTGCGCGGCAAAGGTGGCCACCGCGCCCTGCGCGCCGAGCAAGGGATTGGCGACATCGGCGGCGGCCACGACGCGCGGCCCCAACGGCGGCGCGCGTACCACCTGGCGCAGCGCGGCCACATGTTCGCCGCCGACCTTGACACCGTTGCCGTCGGCCCGCAGCAGCCGGTGGCCCAGCGCGATGGCCATGCCGGCGCCGCCGTCGACGGTGGCGCTGCCGCCCAGCCCGACGACCACCTCGGCGGCACCACAGCGCGCCACCTCCGCCAGCAGCTGACCCACGCCATAGGTCGTCGTGCTCTTCGGATCGCGCTCGGCCGGCGACAGGCGCGACAGCCCGCAGGCTTGCGCGGTTTCCAGCAGGGCGCGCCCGTCGGGCAGCCACAGCCACTGGGCCGCCACGGCGCGACTGCGGGCGTCGGCGACCTCGACGGTCTGGCGACGGCTGCTCATGGTTGCGGCGGCCACCACGTCGATCGTCCCTTCGCCGCCGTCGGCCATCGGCACGGCCACGACCTCGTCGTCAGGGCGGGCTCGCAGCCACCCGGTGCGCATCGCGGCGGCCGCCTGCGCGGCGCTGAGCGTGCCGGCGAACTTGTCCGGGGCGACCACGACCTTCATGGCGTCCGGAGTCTAGGAGAACGCCGACGCGGTGGCGCCGGCGGGGGGAGAACGCCGACGCGGGGCCACCTGCTATCCTGCCCAACTTCGTGTTGATCCGACACGAACACCGCCCCGGTGCCCGGCGTGCAGGAGTCCTGATGCGACGGCCGTCCGTCTCTCCCGTCGGTGAGTCAGGTTCCCTGGCAGCCGCGGCCGCCGCCACCCCGCTGCTGCTCCTCGGGCGACGCCCCGATCCGGACACGGAGCGTGGCGTCGTCTGCCCCGGGGTCGTGCCGGACCCCGCCGACCCAGGGCTCGTCTCGCGCGCGCGGATGGCTCGTGCGGTCCTGGGCGACGAGGCCGTCGTGCTGGGCCACCACTACCAGCGCGACGAGGTCATCCAGTTCGCCGACGCCACCGGTGACAGCTTCAAGCTCGCCCGGGACGCCGCCAGCCGCACCGAGGCCCAGGACGCCGCGTACGTCGTGTTCTGCGGCGTGCACTTCATGGCCGAGTCCGCCGACATCCTCACCCCCGACACCACCACCGTGGTCCTGCCGGACCTGGCCGCGGGCTGTTCATTGGCCGACATGGCCGAGATCGCCCAGGTCGAGGCCGCATGGGCCGATCTGGAAGAGGCTGGCTGTGCCAGCGTGGTTCCGCTGACCTACATGAACTCCTCGGCGGCGATCAAGGCGTTCACCGGGCGCCACGGCGGGACGGTGTGCACCTCGTCCAACGCCGAGGTGGCGATGCGCTGGGCGTTCGAGCAGGGCCAGCAGGTGCTGTTCCTGCCCGACCAGCATCTCGGGCGCAACACCGCTGTGCTGCAACTCGGGCTGTCGCTGGACGACTGTGTCGTCTACGACCCCAACCTGCCCGGCGGCGGGCTCACCGTCGAGCAGCTGCGGTCGGCCTCGGTGGTGCTGTGGAAGGGCCACTGCAGCGTGCACGGCACTTTTCTGCCGGCCCACGTCGAGTTGGCCCGCGCCAAAGTTCCCGGCGTGCGGATCCTCGTGCACCCTGAGTGCCGGCACGACGTCGTTACCAAGGCCGACCTGGTGGGATCCACCGAATTCATCATCCGCGCGGTGCGCGAGGCGCCAGCAGGCACGGCTTGGGCGATCGGCACCGAGCTCAACCTCGTCGGGCGCCTGGCTCAGGAGCATCCGGAGCAGACGATCACCTATCTCAACGAAAAGGTGTGCTTCTGCTCCACGATGAACCGCATCGACCTGCCGCATCTGGTGTGGGCGCTGGAGTCCCTGGCCGTCGGCGAGGTTAGCAATCCCATCCGGGTCGATGCGGACACCGCCGCCTGGGCCGGCGTCGCCCTCGACCGAATGCTCGCCCTCCCCGCCGCCTAACCGGGTGGTCGGGAGGCTAGGGGCGGCTAGGCCTTGGGGTCGGCGTCCACGAACGGCGGGCGGACGACCTCGGCGGCAACCTCACGGCCGCGAACATCGATGGATAGGGTCTCGCCGAGCTCAACCGACGGATCCAGATAGCCCAGCGCCACTCCCAGGCGCAAGGTTGGGCTGAAGGTGCCGCTGGTCGTCTCCCCCACCGTCGCCCCGTCGCGCAGGACCGCGCAGTGCGCCCTCGGGATGCCTCGCCCGGACACCTTGAGCCCACGCAGCCGGCGTTGCGGGCCGGACTCCTTGCGGGCGGTGTAGGCGGCCTCTCCTCGGAAGCCCGTTCCCGGCTTGACTGCCCATCCCAGCCCGGCCTCGACCGGCGAGGTCGATGGGCCGATGTCGTTGCCGTGCAGCGGGTAGCCCATCTCCAGGCGCAAGGTGTCCCGCGCGCCGAGGCCGGCTGGCGCGGCGCCCCCCTCGATGATCCGATCCCACAGCGAGGGCGCGGTCTCGACGGGGACGAACAGCTCGTAGCCGTGCTCGCCGGTGTAGCCCGAGCGGGCGAGGACACCTGCCTCGGGCGGCGCGCCGGCGTCCGCCGAGCCGGAGGCGCTGCCACCGGGGGCCGGCATCGCCAGCACCTCGCAGTCCAGGTAGCGCAGCTGCCCCACATCGACGCCCGCGGCGGTCACCCCATCGGCGGAACCGGGCCCCTGCACCGCGATGCAGGCAAGGTCGTCCTTGACGTCCGCGATCTGGCAGTCGTCGCCTGCCACCTCCTGCAACACCGCCTGGACCTCGGCGGTGTTGGCGGCGTTGGGCACCACGAAAAAGCCCCACGCGAGCCGGTAGACCAGCAGGTCGTCGACGATTCCACCGTCCTCATCCAGACACAGCGTGTAGTGCGCTCGGCCGGGGCGAAGCGCCGTCACGTCGTTGGTGAAGGCGCGCTGCGCGGCCGCCTCGGCGCCGGAGCCGGTCACCCGCAGGGTGCCCAGGTGCGACAGGTCGAAGGCGCCGACCGCCTCGCGCACGCTGCGGTGCTCACCCACGACGCTGCCGTAGTCCAACGGCATGTGCCAGCCGCCGAAGTCGGTCAGGTTGGCGCCGAGCTCGCGGTGCCGGTCGTCGAGTGGTGAGCTTCGCAGCTCCATCAGGTGAGCGCTCCTGTCGGGTCGTGGCAGGCCGTGCGGTGGCAGTCGAGCGAAAGCAGCCTATCGACAGGCACTCGAACACCCTTCCGCAGCGACAGCGGCAGCGCCCACCTGCGCTCATGCAGCGACAGCCCTAACGCCCCCATAAGATGCGGGGCAGGACACCACAGGCGTCCACCAGCGCCAAGGAGCGACCTGTCACCATGGCTGACACCTACGAGATGATCGTGCTCGGCGGCGGCACCGGCGGATACTCGTGTGCGCTGCGGGCCGCCGGGCTGGGCATGAAGGTCGCCCTGGTCGAGAAGGAGAAGGTCGGCGGCACCTGCCTGCACTGGGGTTGCATCCCCACCAAGGCGCTTCTGCAGGCCGCCGAAGTCGCCGAGCACGCGCAGACGGCCTCCGAGTACGGCGTCAACGCGAGCTTCGACGGCGTCGACATGGAGCGGGTGCTGTCGTACAAGAAGAAGATCGTCGACGCCAACTGGAAGGGCCTGCAGGCCACGATGAAGGCGCGCGGCATCGACACCATCCAGGGAACGGGCCGGCTCAAGGACGCTCATACCCTGGTGGTGAACACCGACGAGGGTGAGCGCACGCTGTCGGCCTCCAAGGCGATGGTGCTGGCCACCGGCTCCCGGCCTCGGTCGCTGCCCGTCGAGGGAGCCGAGATCGACGGCGAGAAGGTCATCACCTCCGATCACGCGCTGTACCTGGGCAAGGTGCCGCAGCGCCCGATCGTGCTGGGCGCCAGCGCCGTGGGCGTGGAGTTCGCCTCGATCTGGAAGGCCTACGGCGCCGAGCAGGTCACCCTCGTTGAGGCACTGGACGCCGTGGTGCCCCGCGAGGACGTCGACACGCAGAAGGCCCTGGCCAAGGACCTGAAGCGGTCGAAGATGCAGGTCCTGACCGGCGCCAAGGTCACCCGCGTTGAGAAGGGCGACGACGGGGTGCGCGTCACGCTGGAGGACGGCAAGCAGCTTGAGGGTGACGTCCTGCTGGTGGCCGTCGGCCGTGGCCCGGTCAGCGAAGACATGGGCTTCGAGGACGCCGGCGTGACGATCGACCGAGGGTTCATCACCGTCGACGAGTACTGCCGCACCGGACCCGAAGGCGTGTACGCCCTCGGCGACGTCATTCCGACCCTTGGCCTGGCGCACGCCGCGTTCCAGGAGGGCTTCCTGGTCGCCGAGCAGGTGGCCGACCAGCCGGTCCGCCCCATCGACTACGCCGGCATCCCGCGCGTCTACTACTGCCATCCCGAGATCGCCAGCGTCGGCTACACCGAGCAGGAGCTTCGCGACAAGGGCCTCGACTACGACAAGCAGCTGTACCCGTTCAGCCACAACGGCCGGGCGATGATGATGAAGGCGAGCGGTCACGTGAAGGTGCTGGCCGGCAAGGCCAGTGATGGCAAGGAGGGCAAGGTTCTCGGCATCCACATCATCGGCCCACGCGCCACCGACCTCATCGCCGAGGGGCAGCTGATCTACAACTGGGAGGCCTTGCCCACAGACGTGGCCCAGTTCATCCACCCCCACCCGACGCTGACCGAGGCCATCGGCGAAGCGCACATGGCCCTCGCCGGCAAAAGTCTGCACGGCTGACCCGGCGTTTCCACCCCCGACCGCAGGGAACAGGAGCCGCCAGGGATGGCCGACCGGACCAGGAACCGCCGCAACCCCTCACCGCAGGACAGCGACACCGGACAGCGCCGCCGCCGCTCCGGTGCCGCGCAACCACAACCTCGCCGACGGCGGAGCCGCGAGTCAGGCGACACACCCTCCTCAGACCAGCCCCAAGCGACGAACCCAACGGCAGCCGAGCCGAACAGGAGCACGCCCGTGGCAACCGAAGTCACCCTTCCCCAGCTCGGTGAGAGCGTCACCGAAGGCACGATCACGGCCTGGCTCGCCGAGGTCGGCGACAACGTCGAGGCCGACCAGCCGCTGTTCGAGCTCAGCTCCGACAAGATCGACACCGAGGTGCCTGCCCCGACCTCGGGCGTCCTGACCGAGATCAAGGTGCAGGTCGACGAGACCGTCGACGTCGGCACGGTCGTGGCGTTGATCGGCGAGCAGGACGAAGCCGGCGGCGACAGCGGCGACGGCAAGGCACCACCAGCCGACGCCGAGCAGGCCGAGGGGGCCGAGCCCTCGGGGACCGACAGCGGCGAGGACGCCGCCGAGGGGGAGTCCGCCGCGTCGTCGCAGGAGCGCGAGGCCGTCGCCGCCGAGGAGCCCGACGACTCCACGGGTGACGAGCCGCAGGACGGAACCTCTGCGGGCACCGGCACCTACGAAGGCACCGAAGACCGGCCCGAGTCGGCTGGCGGTCCGGAACTGGACCAGCCGCAGGACGGGGGCAACGGTTCTCAGGCGCTGTCGTCGCCACTGGTGCGCCGCCTGGCCGCGGAGCACGACGTGAATCTGTCCGCTATCAGCGGGAGTGGTGAAGGCGGCCGCGTCACCCGCGAAGACGTCGAGGCGGCGATCGGCGGCGGCGGCGGGGATCAGCAGCAGGTGACGCCGGCTGAGCAGCAGGCCCCGGCCGCCAAGCAGCAGACCCCGCAACGGCGGCCTGATGCCACGCCGAAGGTCTCGCCGCAGCCGCAGCGCAAGCCAACGCCGCAGACCGGCGACCGCACCCGCGTCGAGGATCTGTCGCGCATCCGGCAGCGGATCGCCGTCAAGATGATGGAGTCGTTGGAGTCCTCGGCGCAGCTGACGACCGTTCAGGAGGTCGACGTCACCGGCGTCATGAACCTGCGGTCGCAGATCAAGGACGAGTTCAAGTCCCGCGAGAGCGTGTCGCTGTCGCCGTTCGTGTTCCTGTGCCGAGCCGCGGTCCTGGCGATCCGCAACCATCCGAAGGTCAACGCCTACGCCGACTGGAACGCCGGCAAGGTCACCTTCCACGAGTACGTCAACCTCGGCATCGCCGTGGACACCGACAAGGGCTTGCTGGTTCCCAATGTCAAGGGGGCTGACGATCTGTCGCTGGCCGGACTCGCCCGCGCCATCAACGAGGTCGCCGGCAAGGCGCGCGGCAAGGGCAAGCTGGAGATGCAGGACATCGAGGGCGGCACGTTCACGATCACCAACACGGGCAGCGTCGGGGTGCTGATCGACACCCCGATCCTGAACTACCCCGAGGTGGCGATCCTGGGAACCGGTGCCGTGCGCAAACGCGCCGCCGTGATCTCCGACGAGACCGGCGACGCGCTCGCCATCCGCGACATGGCCTACCTGTCGTTGACCTACGACCACCGGCTCATCGACGGCGCCGACGCGGCTCGTTTCGTGACCGAGGTCGCCGAGGTCGTCGAGACCCACGACTGGGCGCAGGAGATCGGCTACGGCGCCTCGCCGTAACGGTCGGCGCATGCCCGTCATCTGGATGATTGCGTAGAGCACGCGAATGCTCGCTATCGAAGATTGCAGCGCACGCTAATGCTTGTTATCTGGTCAGGCGAGGTCGTGTACGAGGAGGCGCTGCGCTGGCAGCGTCTGCTGTCGGCCGCGCGCGCCGACGATGCCATCGACGACGTCGTGCTGACCTTGACCCATGACCCGGTCTACACCGCGGGGCGGCATGCCGATCTGGCGCGCAACGTGGTCGCCGACACTGGGATTCGCCTCGTCGAGGTCCAGCGCGGCGGTGACGTCACCTACCACGGACCGGGACAGCTGGTGGCCTATCCCATCCGCAAGCTTCGCGACTCCAAGGCCGTCCGCTCCCACGTCGACGCGCTCGTGGGCGCCTGCGCTGCCGTCGCCGCCTCGTACGGCCTACCGGCGCGCGCTGACCGCGACCGGCCTGGCGTGTGGGTCGGCAACGACAAGCTCGCGGCGGTGGGCGTGCGCGTGCACCGCCGCGTCACCAGCCACGGCTTGGCCTTCAACGTCGATCCGGACCTGGACGAGTTCCGCGCCGGCATCATTCCCTGCGGCATCCCCGACGCCGGTGTGTGCTCGCTGCGGTCACTCGGCATCGACACGACGCTGACCGAGGTACGACGGCGCCTGACCGCCTGCCTCGGTGACGCCCTTGGCGCGACCCTGCACCCCGGCACGCCGGCAGACCTCGGCCTGACGGTCGGCACGCGCGTCTAGCTCGGGGCTGACGCAACAGTCGTCGATCTATGGGCTACGCTGCGCCAAACGGCGGCGGGCGTCGTTGGGGATGACGCGTGGTGCAACGTGACTGATCCAGCGCAGTACAGCGGCGTCGGCGACGACAGCGCGGCGTCGCCCATGACGACGGGCTTCAACCCCGCGGAACGAGCGCTGGCGGGCTTTTGGATCCGCTTCGGTGCGCGCTTCCTCGACGGGGTGCTGCTGGCGCTGGTGGGCGTTGTCCTGCGGGCGATCTTCGGAGACGCCGGCAGCGGCTTGGCCAACCTCGTCGCGGCCGCCTACTTCACCTACTTCCACGCCCAGCCGGCGGGCCAAAGCCTCGGGGACCGCGTGCTGGGCATCCGGATCGTGGACGCCGAGACAGGCGGCCAGATCGATTACATCCGGGCCTTCATTCGGTGGCTCGTGAGCCTCGTGTCCGGCTTCGTGCTGCTCATCGGCTACTTGTGGATGCTGTTCAACGACCGCAAGCAGACCTGGCATGACATCGCCGCGCGGACCCTTGTGGTGCGTGCCCGCGATTACCCGCCGCCGGCAGCGTGAGCCGCTGCTCGGGCAGCACACCCCACTAGACTGGCCGCCCCGCCGATCACAGCCTGACAGGGGCAGCCTCGTGACCTCGATCATTCCGGACGGCGCCACGCGCCTGACGGTCGTTGGCGCACCCACCGTGGCCCAGCGCAAGCCGTCGTGGCTCAAGCAGGCGGCGCCGCTGGCCGGCCCCAACTACCGCGACATCAAAGACACGATGCGCGGTCTGTCGCTGCACACGGTCTGCGAGGAAGCTGGCTGCCCCAACATC
>JACCVM010000179.1 GCA_013698135.1 Euzebyaceae bacterium
CGGGCTCGGGGACGTCGACGACCCTGTAGGCGCCGCGGTGCACCTCCTCGGCGTCGGTGCCTTCCAGCACCGGCAGGTCCTGCCGGCTCAGCGCGAGCAGGGTGGGGCCGTCGGTCCGCGCGATCGCGGAACGCCAAGCCCCGACCGTCTCCGTGGCGTCGGCGGGACGCAGAACGTGCAAGTTGGGAATGGCTCGCAGCGCCGCCAGGTGCTCCACCGGCTGGTGGGTGGGCCCGTCCTCGCCGAGGCCGATGGAGTCGTGCGTCATGACGTACACGGTCGGCAGCCCCATGAGGCACGCTAGCCGCAGCGACGGCCGCAGGTAGTCGGTGAAGGTCAGGAACGTGCCCCCGAAGATGCGCAGGCCGCCGTGCAGCGCCATGCCGTTCATCGCGGCCGCCATGGCGTGCTCACGGACGCCGTAGTTGAGGTTGCGGCCGCCGAACTCGTGTGGACCGATCAGCCCGCCGTCGATGATGTCGGTGTTGTTCGACGTCGACAGGTCGGCCGAGCCGCCCACCAGTTCGGGCATGCGAGCCGCGATCGCGTTGAGCACTGCGCCCGACGCCTTGCGCGTCGCCGTCTGCTCTGTCGGCGGGAAGGTCGGCAGGTCCTCGTGCCAGCCGTCCGGCAGCCGCTTGCCCATGATCCGCTCGAAGTCGGCAGCCAGGTCGGGGTGCTCCTGGCGATAGGCGTCGAAACGCTGGCGCCACTGCGCTTGGGCGTGACCGCCGCGCTCGTTCTGGTCGGCGTGCTGGCGGGCCGGCTCGGGCACGGTCATTGGCTCGGGGTAGTCCCAGCCATAGAAGCGCTTGGCCGCCGCGATCTCCTCGTCGCCCAGCGGTGAGCCGTGGGCCTTGTAGGTGTCGGCGAGGTTGGGGGCGCCGTAGCCGATGGTGGAGGGGTAGCGCACCAGGGTGGGGCGGCCCTCGGGCACCGACGCCTGCTTGAGCACCGCGTCGATCTCGTCGAGGTCATTGACGTCCTCGACGCTCAGGACTCGCCAGCCGTAGCCGGTGTAGCGCTGCATCACGTCCTCGGACAGGCTGTCGGAAGCCCGGCCGGACAGCGTGATCCGGTTGTCGTCGTACATCACGATCAGCCGGTCGAGGCCGAGATGCCCCGCCAGGCTGCTGGCCTCGCTGGCCACGCCTTCCATGATGTCGCCGTCGCTGGCGATCACCCAGGTGCGGTGGTCCACAATCTGGTGACCGGGCCGGTTGAAGCGCGCGGCCAGGATCCGTTCGGCCAGGGCCATACCCACCGCCGACCCCAGTCCCTGACCCAAGGGGCCTGTGGTCATGTCGACCCCGTGCGTCTCGAAGTGCTCGGGATGGCCTGGTGTGGCGCTGCCGAGCTGGCGGAAGCGGCGGATCTCCTCCAGCGGCAGGTCGTACCCGGTCAGGTGCAGCAGGCTGTACTGCAGCATCGAGGCGTGGCCAGCCGACAGCACGAACCGGTCGCGGTCGGGCCATTCCGGATCGGCGGGATTGTGCACCAGGTGCCGCGTGAACAGCACGTAGCCCAGCGGCGCGAGCGCCATGGGCGTCCCCGGGTGACCCGAGTTGGCCTGCTGCACGGCGTCCATGGACAGCGTGCGGATGGTGTTGACCGCGAGGAGGTCGAGGTCCTGGGTCACCGGTGGCTCCTGGCGGGGTGCGGGTGGGTGGGTGGGTGGGCTTGCTCACAATCCTGCCCACGGTCGGCCTGCGCAAGCGTGCGCCTCCCTCCCTGGCTCAGGGAAGGTCGGCCAGCGCCTGCAGCACCCGGTCGACGTCGTCGGCCCCGTGGTAGTGCACGAAGCCGATGCGCACCGCGCCGCCGTCGTCGAGCAGGCCAAGTGCGCGCATGGGTTCCACCGCGTAGTAGTGGCCCGCCCAGGTGTAGATGTCCCGGGCGGCGAGGAAAGCCGCGACCTGCGAGGAGGTGTGGCCGCGCACCGTGACGGCGAAGGTCGGCGTGCGCCCGACCGCGTTCCCAGGCCCGTGCAACGTGACGGCGTCCAACCCCGACAGGCCGTCGAGGAAGCGCTGTGACAGCACGCGCTCATGGGCGCCGATGGTGTCCATGCCGACGCCGGCGACGTGGTCAAGCGCGGCGCCGATGCCGGCGATCGCTTCGAAGGCGGCCGTGCCGGTCTGCCAGCGGTCGGGGCCTTCGTTCGGTGCGGGGCGGACCTTGTCGGGCTGCAGCTCGGCCAGCAGCGCGGGATCGGCCGACAGCAGGCCGGCATGCGGTCCGAAGAACTTGTAGGGCGAGCAGACCAGCACGTCGATCCCGTCGTCGCGCTGCGACAGCGGCACGTGCGGCGCGGCGTGGACGGCGTCGCAGAAGGTGAGTGCGCCGACGCTGCGGGCGGCCTCCACGAACGGTGCGGGGTCCACCACCGTCCCGAGGGCGTTGGAGGCCCCCGGAAAGGCCACCAGCCGCGTGCGCGCCGAAACCGTCAGCGAGTCCAAGTTCAGCCGGCCGGTGGCGGGATCCAGCTCCACCCAGCGCAGCGTGGCGCCCGTGCGTTCGGCGAGCCCCACCCACGGGCTGACGTTGGCGTCGTGGTCAAGGCGGGTCACCACCAGCTCGTCACCGCTGCCCACACGCGCGTCGAGGGCGTGGGAGAAGTGCCACGTCAGCGTGGTCATGTTCTGCCCGAAGACGATCCCTTCGGGCCTCGCGCCGAGGAATCCGGCGGCCGCGGTCCGGACGTTGTCGACCATGGCATCGGTCGCCGCCGAGGCCGGGAAGCCGCCGTGGGAGTTGGCGTTGTGATCGCGCAGGTAGGCCGACATGGCCTCGATGACCCCGCTGGTGACCTGCGTGCCGCCGGGTGCGTCGGCGTGGACGATGCGCCGGCCGTCGTCGGTTGGCGCCAGCGCGGGGAAGCGGGCGCGCACGCGCTCGATGTCGAGCGTGCCGGTGGAGTCGAGCAGTAAAGAGGCAGAGGTCATGGGGGCCATCGTCGCGGTCGCAACGGGCCGCTGCCACCTGCGCCGGCGGGTCGAGTCCTGCGGAGGTGGCCATTACACTGGCCGGGCATGCGCAGCCGCGGTCGACGCCGTGTTGCGCGCGCCCCCGTCCGACCGTTGAGGATCTCGGTGCCGAACCCCGCTCGACGCCTGGCAGGCCTTGCCAAGCTGGCTGTCGTCACCACCGTCACGTCGCTGATCCTGGTCGCGCTCGGCGGTCTGGTGCGTGGCACCGACAACGGGCTGGCCTGCCCCGACTGGCCGCGCTGCTACGGCAAGTGGGTCCCCCGCCAGGCGGATCTGCCTGAGGGGCTGACGTTGTGGAACGCCTGGATCGAGCACGGGCATCGCAGCGTCGCCGGCCTGCTGCTGGTGCTGGTGATCGCGGTGGCGGCCTGGGCGCTGCTGGGATACCGGCACCGTCCCCACGTGTGGCTGCCGGCCCTTGCCGCGGTCGTCGGGGTCTTCGGGCAGGCCGCGCTGGGAGCGGCGGTGGTGCTGCTCAAGCTGCGCGCTGAGCTGGTGACCGCCCACCTCGGCCTGGCGATGCTGATCGTCGCCGGCCTGGTCGCGCTGACCGTGGAGCTGGCGGTGCCGCGGGGGCGGTCGCTGCAGCGCAACGCCCCCGATCTGCGACGAGCCCGGACCTCGGCCTGGGTGGCTCTGCTGGCGCTGGTCCAGATCCTGGTGGGTGGGCATGTCACGGGCATCGGCGCCGGGCTGGCCTACAGCGGTTTCCCCGGGCTGTCGTCGGGCGTGGCGGGTGCCGGTGCCGAGCAGAAGTTCTTCCATGTCAGCCATCGCCTCCTCGCGCTGGCCCTGGTGCTGGCCGTGGGCTATCTGCTGGTGGTGGCTCGGCGGCACCAGGTGTTCGGCCGCAGCCCATGGCTGCTGCGACTGCCCGTGCTGGCCGGTGGGCTGGTGTGTGTGCAGATCGCCCTCGGGGTCGCCAACCTCTACAACGGCTCGCAAGCCTGGACGGTCGTGCCCCATCTGGCCGTGGCCAGCTGGATCTGGACGGTGCTGGTCATGGACACCGCGCTGGCGTACCGGCTCGGGGCGGGCTCGTCGACCCTTGACCCGTCGGCTGCTCCGACCGCGGCCCAGCGGGTGGCCGCGTAGTGGCCGTCGAGGCTGCGCCACGCTCCGCCGCTGCGGTCGTCTCGGCCTTCGTAGCCCTGACCAAGCCGCGGATCATCGAGCTGCTGCTGGTGACGACCGTGCCGACCATGGTCATCGCGCAGCGCGGCCTGCCGCCATTGGGCCTAGTGCTGGCGACGCTGCTCGGCGGCACGCTGGCCGCTGGCAGCGCCAACGCCATCAACAACTACGTCGACCGCGACATCGACCAGCTGATGGCCCGCACCGCCCGACGCCCGCTGGTGCGCCACACGGTGACCCCCAGCAACGCCCTGCGCTTCGGTGTCGTGCTCGGTGTCGTCGCCTGCCTGTGGCTGGCGCTCACCGTCAATCCGCTGTCGGCGGCCCTGGCGGTCGCGGCGATCTTGTTCTACGTCTTCGTCTACACCTTGGGGCTCAAGCGGCGATCGCCCCAGAACATCGTGATCGGCGGCGCCGCCGGCTGCGTGCCGGTGCTCATCGGCTGGGCCTCGGTGACCAACGAGGTGGGGCTGCCGGCGCTGGTGCTGTTCGCCATCGTCTTCGCCTGGACACCGCCGCATTTCTGGGCCCTGGCGGTCAAGTACCGCGACGACTACGCCAAGGCGGGCGTGCCGATGCTGCCGGTGGTGCGGGGTGTCGCCGAGACGGCGCGGCAGATTCTGCTGTACTCGTTCATCCTCGTCGCGTTCACCTTGCTGTTCGGCCCGCTGGGGCACATGGGCTCGCTGTATCTGGCCTCCGCGCTGCTCCTCGGTGCGCTCTTCCTGCTGCGGGCCTGGCAGCTGCTGCGCGACCTGTCGGAGGCGGCCGCGATGCGCCTGTTCCGCTACTCGATCGCCTACCTCGGCCTGCTGTTCACCGCCATGGCCGTCGACGCCGCTCTCTAGCGGCAACGAGGAGCGCCGGGAGCAGTGAAGGCCAAGGGCAATGGCGAGCGGCGTTCGCCGCCGGCACGAACCGGCCGCAGCGATGACCTCGCCCGGAGGGTCCTGACCGAGCAGGGTCCGGCGCTGCCGCGCGCGCGGCGCCGGGAGCCGTGGCACCGCGACGTGCAGGGCGGCGCGGCGCGTGCCGCGGTCTTCGGGATCAGCGACGGGCTGGTCAGCAATATCTCGCTCATCCTCGGGTTCGCCGGTGCCGCCCCCGCGCCCTCGGTGGTGCGACTGGCCGGTATCGCGGGGCTGCTGTCCGGCGCCTGTTCGATGGCCGCTGGCGAGTACGTGTCGATGCGGGCGCAGACCGAGCTGTTCACGCGTGAACTCCATGTCGAAGCCGCCCAGATCACCGAGGACCCTGCCGGCGAGCACGCTCAGCTGGTCGAGATCTTCACCCGCCGCGGGATCGAGCCCGAGACCGCCCAGGTGCTTGCCAGCGAGCACATGCGAACTCCCGAGCTGGCGTTGCTCACGCATGCGCGCGAGGAGCTCGGCATCGACCCCACGGATCTGGGTTCGCCGTGGGGAGCAGCGGCATCATCCTTCGTCGCGTTCGCCGTTGGCGCGAGTGTGCCACTCGTGCCATGGCTGCTGCTGACCGGCGGCGCGGCGGTGTGGCTGTCGGTGCTGCTGGGCGCGGTCGCGGCGCTGGCGATCGGCGGCACGCTGGGCTGGTTGGCAGGACGCTCACCGCTGCGATCGGCCTTGCGGCAGCTCACCGTGGCGGCGCTCGCGGCTGCCGTCACCTACCTGATAGGCACGCTCATCGGCGTGACAGTCGCTTGACTCACTGGCGCCCGTGTCGGCGTACACCGCACGTCCAGCATCGGCCTTGAAGCCTCCCATGACCATATAGGCTGAACCGATTGAGAGGCTTGTAGCGCCCGTCATGAGGAACTGTAAGCCGTCATGGTCGAATGTGGCGAGCCGACCAAGTCCTCGACCACCGCAAGCCTATAACACCTTCGCTATGGCACACTGGTAACCTTGCCCTCATGAACCAAGCTCATAGGCGGCCATTACGTCAGTAGTCCCAGACGAGCGCGACGGCCAATCTGGCGACTGATCGCCGGTCGCAGAATGTGATGAAACGCAATTCTAATCGGAGTCGACATCTAAGGCCTCGAGGCTGACTGCGGACAGCGATGAAGCACGCGGCACAGCTAGTTGACCTATTACATCAGCCACCCCCTGGT
>JACCVM010000189.1 GCA_013698135.1 Euzebyaceae bacterium
CGGTCAGCCACTTCTCGCCGAACCACACCCGCGGCCGGACACCCTGGGTCGCCAGCTCCTCGGTGCGCGTGTCCGTCGCCTGCTCGAACAGCGCGATGCGGGTCTCGTGGTGCAGCTGCTTGCCGAGCAGGAACGGCGAGTTGGCGCCGACGGCCAGCAGCGGGGCGGACACGATCTGGGCGGCGTTCCAGTAGGTGGCGAACTGGTGGGGGTCGACCTGCAGGTGAAGCTGCATGGAGGTGCAGGCGGCCTCCAACACGATCGAGTTGGCGGTGGTCTCCAGCGTCTCGTCACCAACGATGCGGATGAAGATGTCCTCGCCGCGAGCGGCGAGGATCATGTCGTTGAGCGCCTTGTAGCGGGGATTGGCCGACAGGTTCTGCTCGGTGACGTCGAAATCGGTCAGGGTCGGCAGGATCCCAACGATCATGACCTGTGCGTCGAGGGTCTCGGCCATCGCGTGCGCGTGGTTCAGCGATCGGCGCAGACCCTGCTCAATCTCGCTGAAGCAGGTGCCGGCCAGACGCCGTGGCTTGACATCGAACTCGACGTTGAACTGGGCGAGCTCGGTCTGGAAGTCACCTTCGGTGATCCGCTCGAGCAGCTTCGCGTTGATCGGCGCCGCGTTGCCGTCGGCGTCGGTGATGTAGACCTCCATCTCGACACCGATGGTGCGCCGGCCGGTCTCGAACGCGCCCCCGTCGATCAGTTGGCGTAGCGCGGCCAGGTTGGCCTTGACCTTCTCCCGGTATCGGGTCCGGTCCTCGCGCGTGAACTCTGTGGTTTCGATGTCACGCCCCATGGGCGCCCCTCCATGCCTGATGGCTGGCCGAGAGTCTACGCAGGACGGCCACGGGCCAATCCCGGCCCAGCTCGGGCGCCGCCTGCGCACTACGAGTCGCGGCTGCAGGGAAGGTGCCGGCGCCCTCGCTAGCGCCCCCGGCCCGGACGGGCGCTGGAACGCAAACGGCCAGCGGCTCGTTTCCCGCAGCGGTAGCGCCCGAGATTCCCACGCGTCGCGCGTCGCCTACAGCAACGACAGCTGGGCGGCTGCGACTGGCCCCGAGCCACCGCCCGGGGTGGGTTCCTGGGCCACGGGTGAGCGGCGATCGTCGGGCAGGCCGCGCCACGACGGAGGCACCGTCGGGCGGCCATGTCGCTGCCAGGCCAGCCGGCGCTGATCCGCCACGAACGCGCCAACGCTCCTGCGGTACCCGGCGGGTGCGTCGCTGCGTCGGTACAGCGCCGCATAGCGGTCGACCAGCCGGGGGTGGTGCCGCTGCAGCCACGGCCAGAAGATCTCACGCACGCCGGGACGCAGGTGCAGCACGATGGGCGTCACGTGCACGGCCCCCGCCTGCACCGCCGCGTCAACCACGCCCGCCAGCTGCGCCCGATCGTCATTGAGCCCTGGCATGATCGGCGCGAGCATCACCCCGGTCGGGATGCCAGCCACGTTCAACGCCCTGACGGCGGCCAGACGAGCGCGCGGCGAGGGGGTTCCTGGCTCGGCGACCCGCCACAGATCCTCGTCCAGCAGGCCGATGGTCAGGGCCGCCCCCACCGGGACGAGTCTCGCCGCCGCCTGGAGCGGCGCCAGGTCACGGGTGATCAACGTGCCCTTGGTGAGAATGGAGAAGGGCGTCCGAGCCTGAGCCAACGCCTGGATGACCTGTGGCATGAGCGCGTAGCGGCCCTCGCAACGCTGGTAGGGGTCGGTGTTGGTGCCCATGGCGACATGCTCTCCGCGCCACGACGGCCGGGCCAGCTCTCGGCGCAGCACCTCGGCGAGGTTGACCTTGACCACGACCTTGCGCTCGAAGTCCTCGCCGGGCGACAGGTTGAGGTAGCTGTGCGTCGGCCGAGCGAAGCAGTTGTGGCTGACGACGCCTTCCGCGATGAAGTCGCCAGTCCCTGTCGTGACATCGAACAGTGGCAGATCCAAGCCGAGTGGCTCGATCGCCGCCACGCCGAGTCGCGCATCCGACTTGATCGCCCGGCCTTCGATTGAACGCTTCCGCTCGATAGCAGGGTCGACGAGATGGAAGAAGCGCAGCTGCTCGGACAGTCCACCGAGCAACCGCACCGCCCGGCACCCGTTCGGTGCAGTCTCCAGGATCCAGCGAAATGCAAACCGGCGAAGCGCAGAGGTGGCCGCGTCGATGATCACGGCATCGGTGTTGAAGATCCGCAGGATGCCACAGCTGTAGCTGCCCTCAGCGTCGAAGATCCCGGCCAGGAAACCCTTGACCCATTCGTCACACGGCTGCAGTGGCCATGCGATTACGTCGTGCATTGCGGCGACCGCAAGTCGCGCGGACGTCCGGATGGCGCGGCGCTGGTAGTCGTACGAGCCCAGATGCGCATCGCCCCGCAGCATCCCGCACAGGTAGCCGCGGCGGTACTCATGGGTGTGCTTGGGCGGGGCAGGCGGCGCGCCGGTGCCCATCAGCTTGTCGTTGCCCGTGAGATGGGGGCGACGCAACGCCCCGCATTCGGCACCGGTCACGTGCTTCCAACCGCGGCGGGTCAGGAAGCGGTGGTCGGCACTGGTCACCAACTGTGTCCCGTCGGACAGTGTCACTCGGTAGGCCGGCTTGACCGTCGACCAATGATCCAGCACCTCGGTGATCGCATAGCGGTGATACGACCCGCGCCGCACCGTCCCGTAGACCGCGTCGCCGGGTTGGACGTCTTGCAGGGGCTTGCTCCGTCCGTCCGCCATGAGGATCGCCGTCTCACCGGACAGGCAGTAGCTGCAGGCATGTGAGCAACCCCGGTAGGGATTGATGCTCCAGGCGAAGGGCATCCCCTTGACGCGGTTGAGGGCCGACTTCGTCTCCACCTCCAGAAAGGCCATGCCGGCGAACTCGGGGGTGTCGAAGGTGCGCACCCGCTCCACCCGCAACGGCAGCGCCGATTGGGCCGGTAAGGCGGCTTCCGCACCCGGCGCGCGCTGCAGGTCGGTCATCGACGTCACGCAGCCAGTATCGAACAGGTGTTCGATGACCGCAAGCCCCGACGCCGTTCGCCAGGCTGTTCAGCGCGCGTTCACCAGGATGGGATAGCGTTCTCTGGTGCAATCCGAGGCTGTCGCCGTTGCGGAAGAGCCGGCCGAGCCGCCGTCTCGTTACATCAACCGCGAGCTGTCCTGGCTGGAGTTCAACAGCCGCGTCCTGGAGCTGGCGGAACGCCCCGACACACCGCTGCTGGAGCGCGTGAAGTTCCTGGCGATCTTCAGTTCCAACCTCGACGAGTTCTTCCAGGTGCGCGTGGCCGGTCTGAAGGACCAGCTGGCGGCGGGTCTCGGGACCAGCGGCATCGACGAACAAGCGCCCAGCGCGCAGCTGCGCGTCGTGACCGAACGCACCCGCGAGCTCATCGCCCGGCAGTCACAGGCGTTCGTGCAGGACATCAGTCCGGCGCTGGTCGACGCCGGCATCTGCTTCGTCAACTGGCCGAAGCTGACCGCCGAGGACCGCAAGCACCTGCTGGATGTCTTCGAGCGCCAGATCTTTCCGGTGCTCACGCCGCTGGCGGTCGACCCGGGGCATCCGTTCCCCTACATCTCGAGCCTGTCACTGAACCTCGCGGTGATCGTGCGCGTGCCCGACACCGGCGAGCGACGCTTCGCCCGGGTCAAGGTGCCGCCCCTGCTCCCCCGCTTCGTGGCCCTGCCCGACGGCAAGCGCTTCGTTCCCCTGGAACAGGTCATCGCGGCTCACCTGGAACGGCTGTTTCCCGGCATGGAGATCTGCGGCCGCTTTCCGTTCCGGGTGACGCGCAACGCCGACCTGACCCTGGAGGAGGGCGAGGCCGACGACCTGCTGGCCGCCGTGGAGATGGAGCTACGGCGGCGGCGCTTCGGCAGGGCCGTCCGCCTGGAGATCGAGCGGGGCTGCAGCGGCGAGGTTCGCGACCTGCTGCGTCGTGAGCTGGAGCTGCACCGCGACGACGTGCACGAAGTCGACGGACCCCTCGACCTCGGGGGGCTGGCGGCGGTCTACGAACTGGACCGCTCAGAGCTCAAGGACGACAAGTGGACACCCAGCACGCAGCCTGGGCTGGCCACCGCCGGCGACGAGGACGTCGACCTGTTCGCCGTCCTACGGTCGCGCGACGTGCTCGTCCACCATCCATACGACTCGTTCGCGACGTCGGTCGAGGCATTCATCGAGCAGGCCGCCGACGACCCCAAGGTGCTGGCGATCAAGCAGACCCTGTACCGCACGTCCGGTGACAGCCCCATCGTCAAGGCGCTGATCCACGCGGCGGAGCGCGGCAAGCAGGTGGCCGTGCTCATCGAGCTCAAGGCCCGCTTCGACGAGCAGGCCAACATCGACTGGGCCAGGGCGCTGGAAGAAGTCGGTGTGCATGTGGTGTACGGCTTGGTCGGTCTGAAGACCCACGCCAAGGCGGCGCTGGTGGTACGCCAGGAGGCCGACGACATCCGGCGCTACTGCCATGTCGGCACCGGGAACTACAACTCCAAGACCGCGCGGCTGTATGAGGACATCGGCCTGCTGTCCGCGGATCCCGACCTCGGCGCGGACCTGTCGGACCTGTTCAACCTGCTGACGGGCTACAGCCTGCGACCCCAGCACCGCCAGCTGATCCTCGCCCCGACCTCGCTGCGCCGTCGCATCATCGAACACATCCGCGAGGAGGCCGGCGGCGACGACGGACGCATCGTGATGAAGATGAACAGCCTCGCCGACGCCCCGGTGGTCGACGCGCTGTACGGGGCCTCGCAAGCCGGCTGCAGCATCGACCTGATCGTGCGGGGCATCTGCTGCCTGCGCCCTGGCGTGCCGGGGCTGTCGGACAACATCCGGGTGCGCTCGATCGTCGGGCGCTTCCTGGAACACTCACGGATCTTCTCCTTCGCCCACGCCGGCGCACCCAGCGGCACGATCTACATCGGCTCGGCGGACTTGATGCCGCGCAACCTCGATCGGCGCATCGAGACCGTCATCGAGGTCTCAGACCCTGACCTACGCGCGCGGCTTGACGAGGTCTTGGAGCTCAACCTCGCCGACGACACCAACGCCTGGGAGCTGGACGCCCACGGTTGCTGGGAGCGGGTGCCGGCGGGCGAGGGCATCAGCGTGCACCAGCGGCTGCAGGAGCTGGCACTGGAGGGCGGGCGCCGCCGCCGCGACGAGGGGTTCACGTCGGCCTCGGAAGCTGCCGGCTCGGTGTCACGGCTGGTGACCTGGGCCAATACGGAACGTGGCGACATGGCGAAGGCATGACCACCACGCCGCGGCACCCAGCCGCTTTCGCCCGCCAGGGCGCGTAGCCGGCGATGGGCACCATCCTGCTGGTGCGCCACGCCCATGCCGGCAGCTCCGACGACTGGGTCGGCGACGACCGCATCCGGCCGCTGAGCCGCAAGGGGGTCGCGCAGTCGCAAGGCCTGGTCAGGCTGCTCGACGACCGGCGGATCGCCACCATTCACGCCAGCCCGTTCGTCCGCTGCACGCAGACCGTGGAGCCGCTGGCCGCCGCCAGGGGCATGACCGTCCTGCCCAGCGACGCGCTGGCCGAGGGGTCCGACGAGGATGCCTTGCGGCTGGTGCGCGACCTCGCCGACCACGACGCGGCGCTGTGCACCCACGGCGACATCATCCCTGCCGTGCTGCGGGGGTTGGGCGATGACGGGTTGCGGCTGCCACGCAACGCGCGCTGGCAGAAGGGCTCGGTGTGGGTCTTGTCGGCCGATGGGGAAGGCTGTTGGCAGGCTGTGTACCTGCCACCTGCCACCTAAGGACGCGTTTCGTGTCCTACCGCTGTCGCTACATGAGGACTGTGCATGCGCATCGCCGCGCTCGATCTGGGCAGCAACTCGTTCCACCTGCTGGTCGCCGACGCCGGGTCGGACGGCAGCCTGACGCCGGTCCTGGTGGACAAGACGATGCTGCGCCTCGGCGACGTGGTGGCAAAGGACGGGGCCATCACGGGCTCGGCCGCCGACGAGGCGGTGGCCACCGTCCGTCGCTACCGGGCCCTGGCCGACGCCGCCGGCGCCGTCGAGATGGTGACGTGCGCCACGAGTGCCATGCGCGAGGCCAGCAATTGCGCGGCGTTGGTGCAGCGCATGTCCGACGAGGCAGGCGTGACCGTGCGGATCATCGACGGCGACGAGGAAGCGCGCCTGATCTTCGCCGCGGTGCGCGCCAGCGTCGTGCTCGAGCCACCCCCCGCGGTGTGCCTCGATCTCGGCGGCGGCAGCCTCGAGGTGTCTGTCGGTGACGTGAAGGGCCTGCGCTGGGCGGTCAGCCTGCCGTTGGGCGTTGGCCGGCTCACCACCGAGCTGGTGCGCTCCGACCCGCCCCGCAAGGGCGACCTGCGCCGGGTGCGCAACCGGGTGACCGAGGCACTGGAGCCGGTGGCCGCCGAGGTGGCCACCCACGCCCCCGGCCTTGCCGTCGGGACCAGCGGCACGCTCACCGACCTGGCGGTCGCTGCCCTGGCGAAGGCCACCGGCGTCAAGCCGGCACTGACCAACCAGCTGGAGGTCAGCCGCAAGCAGCTGGAGGCGCTGCACGCCGACCTGATCGCGATGACCTGCGCCGAGCGGGAACAGGTCGCCGGCCTAGAGCCCCGGCGCGCGCCGTTGGCGGTCGCTGGCTCGACCGTGGCGCTGACCGCCATGGCGCTGCTGGACCTCGAACGCCTCGTGATCGGCACCTGGGCGCTGCGGGAGGGCATGGTCTTGGACACCCTCGCCCGCCACCACCCACCCGACCGCCACGACGACCCCCGGGCGATCCGCGACGCCTCGGTGCTCGCCCTCGCCCACCGCTACAGCTGGCCGGAAGCGCACAGCCGCCTCGTCGCCCAGATGGCGCAGACCTTGTTCGACGCGACCAGCGATCTGCACGGCCTCGACGAACAGCAGCGGGAGCTGCTGACCCACGCGGCGCTGCTGCACGATGTCGGCGGCCATGTCTCGGCCGAGGATCAGGCCAGTCACAGCGCCTACCTGATCACCCACGGCCGGCTTCGCGGCTTCGACCCCGACGAGACTGCGGTCCTGGCCTGCTTGGCCCGCTACCACCACAAGGGGGAACCGGGCGAGGGGTTCGCGTCGTTCGATCGGTTGCCGTCGCGCCGGCGTAAGGCGCTGCGCTCGCTGGTGGCGCTGCTGCAGGTCGCCCACGGGCTGGATCGCGGTCGCACCGGCGGCGTGACCCGACTCGATGTGACGGTGACCGACGAGGCGGTGCACCTGGCCGTTGCCACGGCCACCGACACCGACGGCGAGCTGGAGCGCTGGGGCGCGCAGCGCGCTACCAAGCGGGTCGAGCGTGCCTTCGGCCGCCAGCTGGTCATCTCCGAGTCGGCGGAGGTCGGCACATGAACCGCTTGCAGCATGCGTCCAGCCCCTATTTACGGCAGCACGCCGACAATCCCGTGGACTGGCAGGAGTGGGGTCACCAGGCCTTCGCGCAAGCCAGGGACCGCGACGTGCCGGTGTTCCTGTCGGTGGGCTACTCCAGCTGTCACTGGTGTCATGTGATGGCGCACGAGTCCTTCGAGGACGCCGAGGTGGCCCGTGTCCTGAATGACCGCTTCGTGGCGGTCAAGGTGGACCGGGAAGAGCGGCCGGACGTCGACAGCGTCTACATGGGCGCCGTGCAAGCCATGACCGGAGCCGGCGGCTGGCCGATGAGCGTGTTCGTCACCGCCGACGGCGTGCCGTTCTTCGGCGGCACCTACTGGCCGCGCGACGGCCGCCATGGCATGCCCGGATTTCTGCAGGTCCTGCAGGCCGTGGACACCGCCTGGCGCGAGCAGCGCGAGCAGGTGCTGGACTCCGGTCAGCGGCTGACCGCCCACCTGCAGGCCACCAACGAGGTCGGCGGAGGTGCCGAGCAGGTCGACCTGGGCATCGCGTCGCGGGCGGCTTCGGTGTGCGTGCGCGCCTGGGACCGCGAGCTCGGCGGCTTCGGTGCGGCGCCCAAGTTCCCGCAGGCCATGACCATCGACTTCTTGCTGGCGTACGCGCAGCGGACCGGCGACAGCGCCGCGGTTGACGCGGCCGTGCAGTCGCTGGAGGCCATGTCGCGGGGTGGCATCTACGACCATGTGGCGGGCGGCTTCGCGCGCTACTCGGTCGACGCGCGCTGGCTGGTCCCCCACTTCGAGAAGATGCTGTACGACAACGCGCTGCTGCTGCGCGCCTACACCCACGCCTGGCAAACAACGGGAAGCCGCCGCTGCCGGCGCATCGCCACCGAGGTTGCCGATTACCTGCTGCGCGACATGCGCCACCCGGCGGGCGGCTTCTACTCGGCGACCGACGCCGACTCCGAGGGTGTGGAAGGGCTGTTCTTCACCTGGACGGCAGACGAGTTCGACGAGGTCGTGGCCGCCGCCGGCGAGGACGCCGAGGTGTTCCGCGCGTTCTACGGCGTGACGCCGGCGGGCAACTTCACCGATCCCCATCATCCGGAAGTGGGTTCCCGGTCCATCCTGTATGAGGCCGGACGGCGCGACGAGGACGACGCCGACTGCGCGCGCCGTTTGCACCGCGTCCGCGCCGCGCTGGTCGGACGCCGCGAGCAGCGCGTCCATCCGGGGTTGGACGACAAGATCCTGACCAGCTGGAACGCGCTGGCGTTGGGCGCGTTGGGCGAGGCCGGCGCGGCGCTGGACGAGCCGCGCTACATCGAGGCCGCGGCCGCCTGCGCACGCTTCCTGCGGGACACACTGATGGTCGACGGCCGCCTGCACCACACCTGGAAACAGGGTCATCCCGCGACCGTGCCGGCGTTCCTCGAGGACGTGGCCTACCTAGCGCAGGCGCTGCTGGTGCTGTACGAGGCCGACGCCAACCCCGAGTGGTTTGCCTGGGCGCGACAGCTGGCGCACGACGCCAACGACCGCTTCGCCGAGAGCGATGCCGACGGCAACCCGACGGGGGCCTACTTCGCCACCGCCGACGACGCCGAGGCCTTGCTGACCCGTCCCAAGGACCTGTGGGACAACGCCACCCCGGCCGGTTCGTCGGTGCAGGTCGACGTGCTGCTGCGCCTGGCGGCGCTGACCGGCGACGGCGACTTCTCACGCCGGGCCGAGCGCACGCTGGCGCTGTTCGCGCCGCGTTGCGAGCAGGCGCCGACCGGCTACGGCGAGATGTTGCGCGGGCTGGAACGCCTGCTGGCCGGCCCCGCTGAGGTCGCCGTGATCGGCTCGCCGGATGATGCCGCCACCCGTGAGCTGGTGCGGGTCTATCGTCAGCGCTGGCGCCCTGGCAGCGTCCTGGCCGTGGGCCTCCCCGATGGCCAGGACGCCACGCCGCCGCTGCTGCACGATCGCCCCCTGGTCAACGGTCGCCCTGCCGCCTATGTGTGTCGCAACTTCGCCTGCCAGCGCCCAGTCACCGACGCATCACAGCTGGCGCAACTGCTGGAGACCAGTTCTTGACCACAAGTCCGGACTATTGCTGCCGCCGCCCAGGAAGCCGGGGTCCCGGTGGTCACCGGTGACACGAAGGTGGTCCAGCGCGGCAAAGCCGACGGCATGTACGTGACGACGACCGGCATCGGGCTCGTCCGCCACGGCGTCGCACTGGCTCCCGAGCTGGTGCAGCCAGGCGACAAGGTCCTGGTGTCCGGAACGGTCGGTGATCACGGCGTCGCGATCATGCTCGCCCGCGGCGAGTTGGAGCTGGGCGCCGACATCCGCAGCGACACGGCGTCGTTGTGGCCGTTGGCCGAGACGCTGCTGGAGACTTGCGGCGAGGACCTGCACTGCATGCGAGACGCCACGCGTGGTGGGGTCGCCACGGTGCTCAACGAGATCGCCCTGACGTCCCAGCTCGGCGTGACGATCATCGAGGACCGGGTGCCCATGCGGCCCGAGGTCATGGGCGCCTGCGAGATCCTCGGCATCGACCCGCTGTACGTCGCCAACGAAGGTAAGCTCGTCGCGTTCGTGGCGCCGCAGCAAGCCGATGAAGCGCTCGCGGCCCTGCGCGAGCACCCGATTGGCGTGGCGGCGGCGATCATCGGCGACGTGGACTCGGAGCCGGCCGGCCGGGTGCTGGGTCGTACCCGATTCGGCGGGCACCGCATGATCGACATGCTCGTCGGCGACCCGCTCCCCCGCATCTGCTGAGCCGTCGGCGTGCGTCTCCTTGTCGTGTTCAGACGGGGTACAGCGACACTTCGGAGGCCTTGACCGACACATGCACGTCGCCGCCCACGCCGAGATCCAGCGCGGCGACCGCTGCAGGGGTGACCTCGGCGACGATCGGCAGGGCCCCGTCGATGTGCACGCGGACGTGGTCGCCGTGCACGTCCAGCCCCCGCACCACACCGGCCCAGACATTGCGCGGCGACCCGTCGGGCCGTCCCCGGTACAGCGCAACGGCGCGGGGGTGCACCACGGTGAAGACCGGGCCGTCGGCTGCGTCCGCGGCGATGAGTCGCTGGTCATCCGGCAGGTTGACGGTATGGCCACGCGCCTCGCCGCGGTAGAGGTTGAGTCCCACCAGCCCGGCGACCCACCGAGAGCGGGGCCGCTGGGTGACCTCGTTGATGGTGGCGTCCTGGACGATCCTGCCGGCCTCGATGATGACCAGCCGGCCGGCGAGCGCGATCGCCTCCACCGGGTCATGGGTAATGACCAGACAGGGGCCGGCGAAGGCGTCCAGGTGCCCCCGCAGCTCCCGGCGGATCGTCAGGCGGGCGGCGACGTCCAGGGCGGACAGCGGCTCGTCCAGAAGCAGCAGGTTCGGTTCGAACGCCAGCGCGCGTGCCAGCGCGACTCGCTGCGCCTGCCCGCCGGACAATGCCCTCGGCTTCGCGTTGGCGGCGTCGGGGAGTCCGACTCTAGCCAGCCATTCGGTGGCGAGGCCGCGGGCGGCTGCGGCCGGCACACCGCCGGCGCGCAGCCCGAAGGCGACGTTGTCGGCGGCGGACAGGTGCGGAAACAGCAGGTGATCCTGGAAGACCATCCCAACGCCCCGTCGCTCCGGCGCGACGCGAATGCCGCGTTCGGAGTCGTCGAGCACCTGGCTCTCCAGCTCTACGCGGCCGGCACGCAATGGGACCAGCCCGGCCAGGGTGCGCAGCAGCGTGGTCTTGCCGGCCCCGTTCGGGCCAAGGACGGCGACGACCTCCCCGGCCGCGACCTCCAAGGCGACATCGAGGTCGAGGTCGCCGAGGGTTACCGCAACACGGGCCGACAACCCGCTCATGAGGTGTCGAGGTAGCGACCTCGCAACGTGATCAACACCACGACCGAGACGGCGAGCAGGATCAGGCTCAACAGGATCGCCGAGTCCAGATCGCGCTCCAACTGCAGGTACACCGCGAGAGGCATCGTCTGCGTGCGGCCAGTCAGGTTGCCGGCGAAGGTGATCGTGGCACCGAACTCGCCGAGCGCCCGCGCCCAGCACAGCGCCATCCCTGCCCCCAGCGACGGCGCGAGCAGCGGCAGCGTGACCCGCCGGAAGGCCAGCCAGCGGCCGGCACCCAGCGTTGCGGCGACGTCTTCGTAGCGGCGGTCCATCGCCCGCAGCCCCGCCTCGACGGTGACGACGAGGAATGGCATCGCCACGAAGGTCTCGGCGAGCACGACGCCGGCGGGGGAGAACGGCAGCGTGATCCCTGCCAGCTCGTGCAGCGGCTGGCCGATGAGTCCTCGGCGGCCGAACGCCAAAAGCAGCGCCACCCCGCCGACCACGGGTGGCAGCACCATCGGCAGGACGCAAAGCGCCCGCACGAGCGGCTTCGCGGGAAAGTCGCGTCGGGCGAGCAGCCACGCGAGCGGCACCCCCAGCACGGTCGCCAGCGCGAGCGCCGACAGCGAGGTCAGCAGCGACAGCCGCAGCGCCGCGAGCACGGTCTGGTCGGTCACCAGGTCGCCCAGCCGCGTCCACGGGGTGTTCGCCAGCAGCCCGACGAGCGGCAGGATCAGCAGACCCAGCGCGACAACGGCTAACGGGGTCATGCCCAACGGCATCGTCTCCGCCCGCCGGGTGCCCGGTGTGAGCCGCGTTGTGACGTTCATGGCGCGGAGAACCCGTACTCGGTGAGTGTCGCCTGTGCCTCGTCGGACAGCACGTAGTCGACGAACGCCTCGGCCGCCTGCGGGTTGGGCGCCTCGGCGAGCGCAGCGACCGGATAGCTGGCCGGAACGTTGCGCTCCGGGGGGATCTGCACACCCTCGACGGCATCGCCCGCGGCGACGATGTCGCTGACATAGACGACCCCGGCGTCGGCCTCGCCAAGCTCCACGCGCGACAGCACCGCCCGCACGTCGACCTCAAGCGACGCCGGGGTCACTTGGATCCCGGCCACGTCGAGGGCATGCCGCGTGTACTCGCCGGCCGGCACCTCCTCGGCCGCCAGGACCGTCGTGACATCAGGCCGCGTCAGGTCCGCCAGCGACTGGATGTGCAGCGGGTTGCCGCGCTCGACGGCGATCTCCAGCGTGTTGCGGGTGAAGGTCTGCGGCTGGCCGGCGAGCAGCTCGGCGCCGGCGACGTCATTCATCGGCGTCTGGCTGGCCGACGCGAGCACGTCGGCGGGCGCGCCGCCCTGGACGATTTGCGTGGCCAGCGTGGAGCTGGAGCCGAAATTGAAGGCCACCTCGACGTCGGGGTTGGTCCGCGTGAACCGCTCGCCGAGGTCTTCGAACGCGTCGGTCAGCGACGACGCGGCGAAGACCGTCAGCTGACCAGATAACGCCTGCCCCGACGCGGGCTCCGACGCGGTCGCGGTCCTACCGTCGTCCCTGGTCCCTGCCTGGGGCGACGCGGCCTGGCCGCTGCCGCAGGCGGCGAGCAGCACCGCGAGCGACACGACAGCTCCCCGCATGCGCGCCGCCCTCACCGCTACTCCTTTGGCAGGCTGACCACGACGCTGGTGGCCTTCACCGACGCGACGACGTGCGTGCCGGCGTCGAGTTCGAGCTCGTCGACGCTCTCGGCGGTGGTGAGCGCGACGAGCCGGTACGGACCCGCCTGCATCTCGACGGTCGCCGCGGCCTCTCCGCGGACGACTTTGGTGACGATGGCGTCAAGCTGGTTGCGGGCCGACGACGCGGTGATCACCCGCGCAGACCGACGGCGGTCGGTGAGGAGGCGCTGCACCTGCGACACCGACACCAGCCGCTGACCGCCGGGAGTGCGGTCGAGCGTGACACGCCCGTCGTCTTCCCAGCGCCGCAGGGTGTCCACGCTGATCCCCAGCAGCGCCGCAGCCTGCCCGATGCGTAGCCCTTCCTCGCCCACGGCAGCATCGTACCTAGAGATCCTGGTCCGTCAAGCAGGGTTTCGGTTGCACGCCCACAGATGCGGCGGTGGCTGGGCCGGTACAGCGACCAGTGGGCGATACCCTCTCGCTCGCATGCCGACCGCCAGCCTCCTCGACGGCCTCAACGCCGACCAGCGCGCCGCCGCGCGGACCACACAGGGACCGCTGTGCATCATCGCCGGAGCCGGCACGGGCAAGACGCGCACCATCACCCACCGCATCGCCTGCCAGGTCGCCGAGGGTGTCGCGAGTCCCGACCAGATCCTGGCGGTCACGTTCACCGACAAGGCCGCCGGCGAGCTCCGTCAGCGCCTCGCCGGCATGGGACTGTCCCGGCCGGTGCGCGCGGCCACCTTTCACGCCGCGGCGTGGGCGCAGCTGCGCTGGTTCTGGCACCGCGCCGATGACACCCCGCTGCCCGAGGTGCTCGCCTCCAAGGTCCGCCTGCTCGTGCCGCTGGCCCGCCGTACCAGCACGCAGGCGATGGACCTGGCGACGGAGATCGAGTGGGCCAAGGCCCGGCGTCTGCCCCCCGACGACTACGCTGTGGCAGCGGCTGGCCGGGACGCGCCGCTGGAGCCGGAACGGATGGCAGGCGTCTACGCGGACTACGAGCGGGCGAAGGACGAGGCCGGGCTGCTGGACTACGAGGACATGCTGCTGCGGGCGGCCGCGCTGATCCAGGAACATCCCGACATCGCGGCCGAGGTGCGCGACCGCTACCGCTTCTTCACCGTCGACGAGTTCCAGGACGTCAACCCGGCGCAGTTCGCGCTGCTGCGCGCCTGGCTGGGTCCGTCGCAACAGGTCTGCGTCGTCGGCGACGACGACCAGACCATCTACTCGTTCACCGGCGCCACCGCCGACTACCTGCTGGAGTTCCGCCGCTGGTTCCCGACCGCCGCCACGGTGACGCTGACCGAGAACTACCGGTCGACCCCGCAGGTGCTGGCCTTGGCCAACGCCGTGCTATGGAACAAGCGCGCCGGCCAACGCAAGCGGCTGTCGGCCACCCGCGCGGGGGGTCCTGCGCCGGTGTTCGGCGAGCACACCGACGACGAGGCGGAGCGAGAGGCGGTCGTGGCGGCCATTCGCGGCCTGGTCGAGGAGGAGATTCCACCCGGCGAGATCGCGGTCGCCTACCGGGTGAACAGCCAGTCGGAGGGCTGGGAGCAGGCGTTGCGGGGCGCGGGCATCCCCTACGCCGTCCGTGGCGCCGGCGGCTTCTACCAGCGTCGTGAGGTCCGCCAGGCGCTGACCGTGCTGCGGGCGGCGGCCAGCCGCCCCGAGCCGGTGCCCCTCGGGTTGAAGCAGACGACGCCGGCGCGTCCCCCCCGCGCCGACAAGACTGTGAGCCGTGTACTCCGCGAGCAGATGGGCTGGAACGGGCGAGCCGAACCGGAGGGTGAGGCCGCGCGTGAGCGCTGGCGCAACCTCGGCGCCCTCGTCGAGGTCGCCGCCGGGCTGGCCGACGACGATGCCACGACGACCCTGGCCGACGTCGTCACCGAGCTGTCGCGGCGGGAGGCCGAAGGCGCTGACGCGCCGAGCGCGGGCGGCGCCGTGACCCTGCTGACCCTGCACAAGACCAAGGGCTTGGAGTTCTCCGCGGTCTTCCTGGTGGCCCTGGAGGAGGGACTGCTGCCCATCTCGCACGCCAAGACCGACGAGGCGGTGCAGGAAGAGCGCCGGCTGCTGTACGTCGGCGTCACGCGCGCCAGACGGCAGCTGTCGCTGTCGTGGGCGCAGCGCCGGCCCGGTTACGCGGGCAAGGTGGTGGCCCGGCGACCGTCGCGGTTCCTGTACAACCTCGGCGAGGGTGCGCCGGTGAGCGGTTCCCAGCAGGCGGCGACGCGGCTGCGCACCCGCACGGCATCACCCCTGGACGGCGCGGAGGACCCGGCGCTGGTGCAGCGCCTACGCGACTGGCGACGGGAACGCGCCAGGGCGGACGACGTGCCGGCGTTCGTGGTCTTCAGCGACCGCACGCTGGCCGCCCTGGCGGCGCAGCGCCCCTCCACGCCCCGGGCACTGCTCGCCGTCAGCGGTGTCGGCCCCGCGAAGGTGAAGCGCTACGGCGAAGACCTCATCCGGGTCATCGCCCAGACGCCGACATGAGTCCGCTGCCGCAGGCCTCGCATCGCGTCGCCGCCGACGTCGTCGCCTTGGCGCCCAACGCCGCTGGCGGCAACCTGACTCCCGTGGTCCTGACGGTGCGTCGCCCCCGCCCGCCGTTCGAGGGGGATTGGGCGCTGCCGGGCACGATGGTGCGGTCGGGCGAGGACCTGGAAGCCGCCGCGCGGCGCGTCCTGGCCGCAGCCGGCCTGCTGCAGCCCCGACACCTCGAGCAGCTGGCAACCTTCGGGGCGCCTGACCGCGACCCGCGCGGCCGCGTGGTGTCGGTCAGCTACCTGGCGCTGGTACCCCAACCGACGCCGGTGCTCGGCGCCGCGCGATGGTGCTCGGCGTGCGCGCCCCCCACCCTGGCCTTCGACCATGAACAGATCCTCGCCGGCGCCCTGCAACGGCTGCGCGGAAAGCTGTCCTACTCCAACATCGCCTACGGGCTGCTACCGGAGGCCTTCACCCTGTCCGACCTGCAGCGGATCTACGAAGCGGTGCTCGGCGGGCAGCTGGACAGGCGCAACTTCCGCAAGAAGGTGTTGGCCCTGGACATGGTGACCGAAGCGCCAGGTCAGCGCCGAGGCCCGCACCGCCCGGCTCAGCTGTACCGGTTCTCCTCCCGTGTGCTCACGGTGCTCGACGACGTCGCGCCGCCGATCGGCGCAGGAGCTCGCCCATGACGACCGCTGCGCTGTTCACCGACCTGTACGAGCTGACGATGGTGGCTGGCTACCAGGCCGCTGGACGCGCCGACGAGCAGGCGACGTTCGACCTGTACTTCCGTCATCCACCCGCCGGCGTCGACCTCGTCGTCGCCTGTGGCCTTGACCCTGTCCTGGACTACCTGGAAACGCTGCACTTCGACACCGAGGATCTGGCCTACCTGTCGTCGCTGTCGCTGTTCGACGAGGCCTTCCTGTCCTTTCTGCGCCGACTGACCTTCCGCGGCGACGTGTGGGCCGTCCCGGAGGGCTTGCCGGTGTTCTCCGACGAGCCGCTGCTGCGCGTCAGTGCGACGCTCGCCGAGGCGCAGCTTGTCGAGACCTACCTGCTCAACCGCATCTGCTACAGCTCGCTGGTCGCCAGCAACGCGGCGCAGCTGACCCGCGCCGCGCGCGGCAAACCCGTGCTGGAGTTCGGCGCGCGGCGTGCCCACGGACCCGACGGGGCGCTGACCGGAGCGCGGGCCGCGATGATCGGCGGGTGTGGGGCCACCTCCAACGTGGCCGCCGGGCAGCGCTTTGACGTGCCGGTGTCTGGCACCCAGGCCCACGCCTTCGTGATGGCCTTCGCCACCGAGCTGGAGGCCTTTCGCGCCTACGCCGCCACCTTTCCCGACACCTGCATCCTGCTGGTCGACACCTATGACACGCTCGGCAGCGGCGTCCCCAACGCGATCACCGTGGCCCACGAGCTGGCGTCGGCGGGACACCAGCTGAAGGGCGTGCGGCTGGACTCCGGCGACCTGGCTTCGTTGTCGCACGAGACGCGCCGCCTGCTGGACGCCGCGGGCCTGCCCGACGTGCAGATCATTGCCTCCGGGGACCTTGACGCCGAGCGGGTGCGCGAACTGGAGCAGCTCAACGTCCCGATCGACGGCTACGGGGTCGGCACCTCGCTGCTGACCGCGCGGCGCGACCCGGCGCTGTCGGGTGTGTACAAGCTCGCCGAGATCGGCGGCAGCCCGGTGATGAAGCTCAGCGGCAGCCCGGCGAAGGCCACCAGCCCAGGACGCAAGCAGGTGTGGCGCAGCGACACCGGTGACGTCATCGGCCTACACGACGAGGAACTGGAAGGTGAGCCGCTGCTGGTGGAGGCGATGCGTGGCGGGAAGCGCCGGCTCCCGCACGCCGACCTCGGGCAGCTGGCGCAGCGCAGCCGGCAGGCCGTGGCGGTGGTCCACCCAAAGGTCGTGACTGGCGAATGGTCGGTGCGTTCCAGTCCCCGGCTCGACCGCCTGCGAGCGGCCACGCTGCGTCATGTCCGCCAGGGGCTGGGCTCCTGATCGGGGCCCCAGACATGCAGAAAGACCGCGCCGGGGCGCGGCCTTTCCGCATGTGTCCTGCCTACTC
>JACCVM010000208.1 GCA_013698135.1 Euzebyaceae bacterium
CACGGTCGCCGGCCAGGTGGCGCAGCCAGCCGGCGGCCATCTGCGAGCGACCGGCGTTGTGCACGCAGAGAAACAGCACGGTGAGGTTGTCGGTCACGCGGAGTCCTTCGGATTTGGCAGACGCGCGGAGCCGCTCGCGGGCCCAGCGCTCGGCGAACAGCGGGACGAAGGCGGTCACTCGGGCGGTGGCGAGCTGGCGTTGCAGCGAGTCGGCGAGGATGCCCTCAACGGTCTCCTCGTTGAACACGCCGGCGAACTCTTCGTGGAGGCGGACCGCCGCGTTGTGGACCAGGGTGCGCTGCTCGAGGGTGAGGGTGTCAGTCATCGCGATGCTCCTGTCTCTGCGCGGTCATGGCGGGGGACGAGGATGTCGTCGGCCAGCTCGGGGGCAGGTGCGAACAGCCATCGGATCGTCAGCCACGCCGTAGCCGCACCGATAACCTGGGCGCCGATGAACCCGGGTACGGCGGGTGGGGCGATCCCGGTGTAGCTGTCGGTGAGCAGCCGGGCGATGGTGACCGCGGGGTTGGCGAAGGATGCTGACGACGTGAAATAGATGGCTGCGGCGATCCACGACCCCACCGCGGCGGGCACGGCGGCGGCGCGCCCTGAACGCACGACCCCGAAGATGACCAGCAGCAGTCCGTAGGTGGCGATCATCTCGCTGGCGATCAGCGCCGTTCCGGTGCGGTCGGTGGTGGCGATCGCGACCGGTGGCAGCGCGAACAGCGCGTTGGCCAGCACCACGCCGGTCACGGCACCACCGACCTGCGCTGCGACGTAGCCGGCGGCGAGGCGGCGGGCGAGGCCGCCGAACATGCTGTCGACGATGCTGACGGCCGGGTTGAAGTGCGCCCCCGACACCGAGCCGAACGTCACGATCAGCGTCGCGAGTGCCGCACCGACGACCGTGGCGTGCTGGAACAGCTGAGCGGAAGCGGGACCATCGGCCGAGGCGCTGACGCCCGAGCCGACGATCGCGAGCAGCAGCAGCGCCGTGCCGATGAACTCCGCGGCGAGCCGGCGAGCCGTCATGCTTGCACCGCCGTGATGAGCCGCTCCATGCGGGCAGCGATCTCGTCGAACGCCGTGTCGAAGGCGACACGGTCCCCGCCGAGCGGGTCGTCGACCGACCAGTGCAGTCGCGGGGCGTCGAAGGGCAGGCTCGCTTCGGTGGCCCGATCACACACCGAAACCACGAGGTCGGGCGCGGTGTCGATGGCGCCGTAGCCGCGCGGCTCGGCTCCGGACAGGTCGAGCCCGTTGGCCTGTGCGACCTCGATGGCCGTCGGGTCGACGGTGTCCGCGGGTTGGGAGCCGGCGCTTCCGGCCGCCCGCCCGGTGCGGGCTCGCCACAAGGCTTCGGCGAGCTGTGAGCGCGCGGCGTTGTGGGTGCAGACGAACAAGATCAAGCCGGGTGCTGGGGCGGCCGGTGCCACGAACGGCTGCGCGGCCGCCGTCAGGCTGACGTAGCGGCGCCTGGCGTCCCCCTGCGACGGGCTCCGCGCGACGAGGTCTGCCCGCTCGAGGGTGTCGAGGTGGAAGGTGAGCAGGTTGGACGGGGCGTCGACCAGGCGGCGCAACTCCGTTGGCGTCCGGTCGGATAGCGCGAGGGCGTCCACGATGGCCAGTCGCGTCTCGTCGGCGAGCGCGCGGTGGACCCTCAGCCGCGACGGGACGCCTTGTTCATTCCGCATTGAGTCAATACTGACTGAATAAGACGGGGAGCGCAAGTCGCCCACGGCAGACCGGTCAGGGCATCTGCTGGGCGATCTCTCGACAGGTGGGGCACACCGGATATCGTTTGGGGTCGCGCGACGGCACCCACACCTTGCCGCACAGCGCCTCGACGGGCGTGCCGTTGACCATCGCCTCGGTGACGATCACTGACGCACCCTTGCCATCCTTGGCGCGAACGATGTGGCTGAACCGTTCATGGTCGCCGTCCGTCGTTGGGATGACGTCGGGTCGGGTCAGGGTGTCTTGATCGCTCACTCGTCCATCACCTCGTCAAAGGAACGTGACGCTCCGCCGCCACCGTAGAGCGGCCGCGCCCGCCATTGGCTGGCACCTCCTGCCCGGCTGGCCGGGTTACCGAGGCGTGCGCCGCGGCTTACCGTGCGCTCATGACGACGATCTCCGAGGGTGCACCGACGGCGGTCGAGATTCGGCGACCGCATGAGGTCCTGTGGGTTGCGGGTGGCTTGGGCGTGCTGTTTCAGCTGCTGTTCTGGGGCGTATTGCCCGGCTTGGCGGTTGCGGTGTTCGTGATGGCGGTGCTGGCGGCGGTCGTCGTCGTGGCTCGCCGTCAAGGTGCCGTCGCCTCGGTGCAGACCATCGCCGTAATGGCGGTGGCCGCGACGTTCGCGATCGCCGTGGCCGTACGTGCCGAGCCGGTGACCACCGTCATGAACCTGCTCGTGGTGCTGGGGGCGCTGGCGGTCCTGGTCCACGCCTACCCGACCGACCACTGGATCCGCTACGGCCTGCGTGACTGGCTGCTGGCCGCCCTGCGACTTGCCGGCCACCAGCTCACCGGTGCGCCGGGCCTGGTCGGCGCCGCCAGGCGGGCGTCTGCCGTCGAGCCGGCGGCCTCGGGGCTTCGCCGCGCGCTGCCTGTCCTGCGCGGCGTCGCCCTGCTGGTGCCGGTCCTGGCAGTCTTCGGCGTCCTGCTTGCGTCGGCCGACGTCATCTTCGCCGAGCGGCTCGTGGCCCTCGGCGATCTTGTTCGGCTACCTCGCCTTGACCAAGCGGTCGGACGGTCCTTCCTGGCGCTGACGGTGGCCTACATCGTGGCGGGTGCCTTCTGGCACCAGCTGCAACGCCGGCAGCAGCGGGTGCTAGCCGACCAAGCCATTCCTCGGGTCCTCGGGTTCGCGGAGGCCGCAATCGTGCTCGTGGGCGTCGACCTGCTGTTCGCCGCCTTCGTCGCCGTCCAGGCCCGGTACTTCTTCGGCGGTCAGGCAGCGGTCCTGGCCGATGGCATGACCTACGCCGTGTACGCACGGCGTGGCTTCGCCGAGCTCGTCGTCGTGGCCATGGCCAGCCTGTGCCTGCACCTTGCCCTGGCCGGTCTCACGCGGCGCGAAACCTCGGCCAAGCGCGTCGCCTTCACCGTGCTGACCACCGTGCTCACCGGCTTGGTGCTGGTGATCCTCACCTCGTCGTTCGGGCGCTTGTTGCTGTACGAGCAGGCGTTCGGCTTCACCAGGTCGCGGGCTGTTGCCCACGTGTTCATGGTGTGGCTGGCGCTCCTGCTGGTCGCGCTGCTGGTGCTGGAGCTGCGCGACCGCGTGCGCTGGTTCCTGCTGGCGTCCCTCGTCACCGCCGTGGGCTTCGCCGCGACGCTGAACATGGTGGGCGTCGACGCGCTGATCGTTCGGCAGAACCTCGCCCGAGCCCAGGCGGGCGCCGAGCTCGACGTGACCTACCTGGCCGGGCTGTCGCCCGACGCCGTGCCGGCGTTGACCCAGGCGCTGCCCACCATGGACGCGGGTATGGCCGCCGATGTGCGCGCCGCACTCGCCTGCGCGGCCGCCGAGACCCGGGACGCTGATTGGCGGTCACTGCGACTCGCCGATGTCCGTGCCCGACGGGCGCTGGCCGGGATGACCAACGACGCAGCGGTGGGGGAGCAGCAGGGCTGCCCGTACTTCCAGCGCTAGGCCGCGGTCAGGCCAGCTCCGCGCGCAGCTCGGGCAACAGCTGCTCGGCGATGTCGCGGACTATGCCCGGCGCCGCGACGCCATGTCCCAGCGCCGCTTCGGCGGGGTGGTCGGGATGGATCAGGACGATGTCGGTCACCCCGATCTCGCGGTAGCGCAGCACGGCGTCGCGAAAGGCCTCGACCGTGGCCAGCGCCGGCCAGTCGTTCGAGCCGATCAGGACCGAACGCCGGATCGACTGCGGCTCGCGCCCGATTTCCTCGGCGTAGCGGTCCAGCAGCCGGTTGCGCTCGGCAGCGGTGCGCAGCACCTCCTGGGGTGGCAGGTCGCGGGTGGTCACCGAGTTCCAGACGTCGGCGTAGCTCGCGGCGATCCGCAAGGTCCTCGGTCCGTGGGCCGCGATCGTCAGCGGCGGGCGGGGGCGTTGCACGGGACCCGGCGCCACGCTGATGTGCTCACCGCCGTAGTGGGTCCCCGCGAAGCTCCGCCCGCCGCGCAGGACCGTGTCGACCAGCGCGACAGTCTCTTCGAAGCGCTCGACGCGCTCGCCCGTTGACCACGCTGGGATCCCGAGCAGCTGGTGATCGAGCGCGGCACCCCCCGCACCGATGCCCAGCTCCAGGCGGCCGCCCGACAGCTGGTCCAGGGTCATGGCTTGGTTGGCGAGCACCACCGGGTGGCGGAAGATCGGCGCGGCGACCATCGTCCCCAGACGGATCCGGGAGGTGAAGGTCGCAGCCGCGGCCAGTGCCGTCAGCCCGTCGAACAGCGGGTCGGTCAGCTGTTGCGTGCGGTGCACCAGGTGGTCCCAGACATAGACGCCGTCGTAGCCCAGCGCCTCGGTCTCCAGCACCCGAGCTCGCCAGTCCGGCCACGCGAGGTTTTGCACCACGACCACGCCGACCCGCAAGGACCCGTCCATCGCCACCACCGTAGCCGGGGGCAGGGGCCATACTGGCTTCCCCGGCCCGAACCCCGACCCGAGAAGATCCATGGCTCGTCCTGCCACGACCCCTCTGCGGTACCCGCAGTTCCGCAACCTGTGGGCCGCCTCGATCGTTTCCAACCTCGGCACCCTGCTGCAGACCGTCGCCGCGACCTGGTTGATGCTGCAGCTGACGGGCTCGGCGTTGTGGGTGGGCTTGATGGTGGCGGCGCCCACGCTGCCGCTGCTCGTAGTGGCGATGCCCGCCGGCGCGATGGCCGATCTGGTTGAACGCCGGCGCGTCGTGCTGGTCTGCCACGCGGCGATGGCGGTGATCGCGGCCCTCATCGCCGCGCTGCATCTGGGCGGTCTGCTGACGCCCGGCGTGTTGCTGGCGCTGGGGCTGGCCCTTGGGACGGCGATGTCGATCAACCTGCCGGCGTGGCAGGCGATGGTCCCGGACCTCGTCCCCAACGGTCACGTGGCCAGCGCGGTGGCGCTGAACTCCGCGTCGTTCAACGTCGCCAGGGCTGTCGGCCCGGCGCTTGGGGGCCTGATGGTCGCCACCGTGGGTCCCGGGCCCGCCTTCCTGGCCAACGCCGCCTCGTACCTGTTCGTGGTCGCGGTGTTGGGGCGGGTTCCCAGGCGTCAGATGGCGGGCGACACCGAGTCGATGTCCACCGCGATCGCCCTGGGGTTGCGCTACGCCCGCTTCACGCCTTCCTACCGCTGGCTGCTGCTGGTCGCGGCGTGCTTCGGGGTGACCTCGGCGGTGGTGCAGGCCGCGCTGCCCAACTACACCTCCGACGTGCTGGGAGCTGGCGCTGGGGCGTACGGCATCCTGCTCGGCGCGATGGGAGCCGGAGCGCTCGTCGGCGCCTTCAGCCGCCCGGCCGCGGCGGCGCGCCTGGGGCGTTGGATGGTGCCCGCTTCCATCTGCGCGTTCGGGCTCGCCGGCGTGGCGCTGGGTCTGTTCCAGACCGTGCCCGCAGCCGTCACGGTGCTGCTGATCGCGGGCGTGCTGTGGGTGTGGATCCTGTCGACGCTGAACGCCACCACGCAGCTGCTGTCACCGCAGTGGGTGCGCGGCAGGATCATGAGCCTGTACACCCTGTCGTTCCTGGGTTTCCTGCCGCTCGGCTCCGTGCTCGCCGGGGTGGTGGCCGACATCACCGGCCCGGCGGTCGCGCTGGTGGCGCTGTCGTCGCTCACGATCCTGCTGGGAGCGGCGGTCTCCCGCTTCCCCCTGCCGGTCCTGGAGCAGGTGGTCACCCCCACGCTGCCGCAGGACTACCAGCGACCGCCGCACGTCACCGGTGTGGAGGGCGGCCCCGTGATGATCTTGACGACCTGGGTGATCGACGACCACGCGCTGGCCGACTTCCTGGCGGCGATGGACGACTTACGGCGGGTACGGCTGCGCACCGGCGCCTACCGCTGGCGGCTGTACCGCAACGCCGGCGAGCCCCACAGAATGACCGAGATGTTCCTGCTGCACTCCTGGGAGGCCCACCTGCGCCAGCACGAGCGTATGGACGTCCCCGGCGCCAACATCGTCGAGCACGCCCGCAGCTTCGACGTCGAGAGTGGGCCGGTCACCCGGCACCTGGCGGCCATCGACGTGACCCATCCCGAACAGCGGCCCGACTGGGACGCGCTGGTGGCCATCCACGACGAGATGCACCGCGCCGACGGGGCGCTGCCCCTGCCCAACCACGACACCGCCCACCAAGACGCCGCGCCAGAAGACGCCGCCCGGACGCATTAGCGCCGGCAGCCGTCCACCTCGCGCAACTCCGACAGGTACGGATCGTCGTCGCGGTACATCCGTGGATGCGCCATCGTCTTGCGCCTTGGAGTCCACGCCCAGTGCCGCCTATGCCGCCGGACCGTCGAGGTAGGCCAGGGCGCCGGCGGTCAGCGCCTCCAGGCCGCGACACAGCGAGGCGGTGCGGTCTGGAGCGAAATGCGGGGTGTGCGGTCCGGGGAACTCCGCCAGCTTGTCCAACAGCTGTGTGCCCGGCGCCGCGTCCCAGCGGTCGGCGGCCACGGTGCCAACGAACCAGAAGTCAGTGGGGATCGCCGGCTCGTCGTAGCGGTCGGGACCGGGCATCCCGTACAGCGCAAAGTCCTCGCTGCCCATGATGATCTCGGGATAGCTGACCACGTCGTCGCCGAACAGCGCCTCGTGGACCGTACGCACCCGCGCCGTGGTGGCCGGGTCGTTGACGGTGGCGTAGGTCTGCTCGCACACGGTGACCTGTGGCTCTTTCGGCGCCCGAGCCGCTATGCACACCCCCTTGACGATGCGCTCGATCGCGGCCTGGATCTGGTCCATCACTGGCTCGCTGAGCCCTCGGGTGGTGACCTGCAACGTCACCTCGGGCGGCACGATGTTGTAGCGGGTGCCGCCGTGGATGGACCCGACGGTCACCACGGCCGGCTGGTTGGGGCTGATCTCGCGCGACACGACCGCCTGCAGCGCCACCACCGCCTGCGCGGCCATCAGCACCGGGTCGATCGTGACGTGCGGCGAGGAGCCGTGGCCGCCCTTGCCGAAGATGCGGATCTCCAGGTTGCGCGACGCGGCCAGGAATGCGTCCTGGCGGTGCAGCACCATCTGTGCGCGGGCGTGCATCGCGTGCTGGCCGAGCACCACGTCGGGGCGTGGGAAGCGGTCGAACAGCCCGTCGGCGAGCATGGCGGCGGCCCCGCTGATGGTTTCCTCGGCCGGCTGCGCCAAGATGAAGACGGTGCCTCGCCAGACGTCGCGGTGGGCGGCCAGCAGCTCGGCGGTGCCCACCAGGCACGACGTGTGCAGGTCATGACCGCAGGCGTGCATGACCCCAACGGTCGAGCCGTCCTCCCGGGTGACGCTGACCTGGCTGGCATACGGCAGGCCCGTGTCCTCGCGGATCGGCAGCGCGTCCATGTCGCCACGCAGGGCGACGACCGGCCCGTCGCCGTTGCGCAGGATGCCCACCACGCCGAAGCCGCCCACGCCCGTGAACACCTCGAACCCGGCGCCTTCCAACCGCGCGGCGACCTTCGCCGACGTCTGCTCCTCGGACTGCGACAGCTCGGGGTGCTCGTGCAGGTCGCGGTACAGCGCGTCCACCCCGTCAAGGACCGTGTCGATCTTGGCGATCAACCGGCGGGCTCGCGCGATGGCATCGCTTCCAGGGTTGGTGTCCACAGCGGTCACGAGGTTGCGCCTTCGGTCAGGGTTCGCACGGGCAGTCCGCAGGCTACGCCGGCAAGACAGCTGCGGAGCGCTGTGCCCTCGCCCGCGCGATCATGGCGTCATGACGACGTCCGCCACCATCTGGAAGGCGCGGCTGCGCAAGCTGACAAGTTTCCGGCTGCTGTTCGCCTGCGCGGTCGGCGCTGCCTTCGGCGCGTGGGCGCTGTCGCTGTTCGTTGGCCCACTGGCCAAGCTGCTGTTCCTGCCGCTGCTGCTGGTCTGCGTCTGGCTGGGAGTTCGCAACGACGATGTGGTGTTGCACTGCCCCCGCTGCGGTACGCGCACCACGCCCCTGGCCAGGACCTGCACCGCTTGCTTGGGACAGCTACGCCCCTAGCCCCGCGGCCAGCAGGCGCGGTGGCCAGCCCTGGCTAGCGTCCGTTGGCCGAGAAGTGCTGGTAGTCCTTCGACGAGCTCCAGTTGCCGCCCCACTGCCAGTCGATGATCTGGACGAAGGCCCAGCGGGCCGGCCCTGGCTGCACGATCATGCCCTTGCGCACGTCGTCGCGGTCCAGGTAGCGCCGCCCGCGGTCAGGCTGCACCGTCGACCCGCGCACATACGGGTTCTGGACCGGATTGATGTCGATGGCGCGGCCGTAGGAGTGCTGCGACCAGGTGCTGGTTCCGCCGACGGTGCGGCAGTTGAACGCCGAGGAGTTGTTGGCGTCCATGGACTTGGCGTCGTCGCCGCCGTAGCGGTCGACCAGTCGCAGCGAGCGGATCCGGAACTTCTTGGCGAACAGGTGTCGAAAGGCGCTGACGACGTCGTTGGCGACGTCGGCGTGCACCACCAGCCAGCCGCGCCCTGGCTCGCCGTTCCAGCGATAGCGGCTGACGGTCACCAGGCGCAGGTTCCGTAGAGGGACGGGGCATCCCTTGTGCCAGGACACTCCCCGCATACGCGACCGCAGATCCTTGGACAGGTCGCGCACCGAGCCGTGGAAGGCCGCCGCGGCCGCAGCCGTTCCGCCGTCGGCTGGCGCCGGGCCAGTGATCGTGGCGGTGTGAGTGGTCACAGAGGTGTCCGGGGTCGAGCCGGCCAGCACGAGCGGCGCGGCTGGAGACGGGCAGGCGGCGCTCAACAGCGCCGCGGTCAACATCCCGATGAGCAACCGCCGCATGATGCGCCTCTCGCCAGGGTCCGGGCCGCTCGATCGCGGTCCTTGCCCTGATACCTCGGATGCTGCGCCCGTCGACCTTGAGCGTCAACCGGCCAAAAGGTCAGTCCGGGGCACCGACCCGGCGGCGTGCGCGGTTGTCGCGGGCTTGGCGGCTGCGGCGTCGTACGGCGGCCACCGCCAGCGTCCAGGCACCGAACACCCCCCATAGCACGGCAGCCTCGATCAGCACCACCGACCGCGCCATGGCGTCGGTAGAGCAGGGGACCGGCCGGGCGATCTCGCGGCGCGCCAGCTCGGCGCAGCGGAATGGGTCGCCGGGCGCGAAGCCCAGCGGCAGCGCCATGAGCAGCGCCATGACAGCCAGCAGGCCCGGAATGAGCCAGCTCGCGATGCTGCCGGTCGCCTCCTCCTTGGCCAGGCGCACACCGCTGAGCAGCAGCGGCAGCACGAGAATCAACGACAGGAACCCCGCCCGGCCGGGCTCGGCGTCGGGGGTGCCCGGTGGCAGGGCCGGGTGGGTGGCGGTGAACAGGGCGTAGCCGCCGAGGAGCAGAGCGCCCCCGGCCAGCCACCCGAGCAGGATGCGACGCATTTGGCGACCTTAGCCAAAGCGCAAGCCTCGCGGGTACCGTCGCCGCTGCGACCATCTGATCGCCGCTGCCTGGCCATCTGCACCCACAGGGGCCCCGCTAGACTCGGCCGTCGGCGGTTGCCAGCCGGTCTCTTGCGGCGTGCCAGGACTCAACGAAAGGTTTCTCCCATCGTGACGACCAAGGGCGAGCAGGTGTATCAGGTCGCGGTCGAGCGGCAGAAGGCGGCGCAGGCCGCCGGCAACTACGACCTCGCCGACTTGCCAGGAGCTCTCGCCAAGCCCGCGGCCGCAGCTCGCGTCGGCAAGGCCCTGAAGCAGGACAAGGTCCTCAAGGGAGGCCGGTCGCTGACGTCCGTGGCCAAGCTGGAGGCCGGGTCGGCGCTCGCCGTCTTCGGCCGGCCCGAGTCGCGTTGGGCGATGGCGTACTGGCGGCGCACCGGCGGTGGGGCGACGATGACCGAACTGCTGTCCTACGCCCGCCAGCTGGTGGGAATGACGCCCTCCGGCGACCTCGTCGTATGCCTGTGCGGGCACGCCGGGCAGGGATCGTGCATCCCGCTGTGGGCGCCGCGTGAAGAGGTGAGCCTGACCGTCCAGCCCAACGACCTCGTCCTGCGCTTCGACGGCCTCGTCGAGGCCCAGTAATCACTCCCGTGACGGTCGACGTCGAACGCTGGCTGGACGTGGCCCAGCAGCTGGCCGACGTCGCCGACGAGGTCTCGCTGGCGCACTTCGGAGGTCGCATCGCCACCCGCACCAAGGACGACGGGTCGCTGGTGACCGCGGCGGACACCGCCGTCGAGGCCGCCCTGCGCGAGCGGCTGGCCGTGCTGGCTCCCGACCACGCCGTGCTGGGGGAGGAGGAGGGCGGCGCGATCGCCTCCGACATCCCGACCTGGGTGCTGGACCCGATCGACGCCACCAACAACTTCCTGCGTGGCGTCCCGGTCTACGCCACCTTGCTCGGCCTCGTCGAAAGCGGCGAATCTGTGGTCGGCGTGGCCAGCGCACCGGCGCTGGGGCAACGTTGGGATGCGGCGGCGGGCCTTGGCGCTCGGCGCAACGGCGTTGCGGCAAACGTCAGCGACATCACCGAGCTCAGCCAGGCACAGGTGCTGCACGGCGGCCTGGACTGGTGGCACGCCGAGCAGTCGCGGTGGGACCTACTCGGCCGCCTGGTCGACCGCGCCTGGCGCACGCGCGGCTTCGGTGACTTTTGGATGCACCTGCTGGTGGCGGGTGGGATGGCCGACGTGGCCGTCGAGCAGGACCTCCAGCCCTGGGACATCGCCGCCGTGCAGTGCATCGTCACCGAGGCGGGCGGGCGTATGACGGCCTGGGACGGCACCTCGTCGGCGCTGGCCACCGGGCAGGCACTGACCAGCAACGGCGTGCTGCACGGGCAGATGGCGGCTGTATTGACCGCTGATGCAGGGAAGTAGCACGCACCGGCGGGCGGTCGCAGCGGCGGCGGACGCAGTGGGGCGGTGGCGCTGGCGGCGATGGCTCAGCCCCGCAGTGACTCCACCTCCTGCTCGCACTCGCCAACGAACGCTTCGGCGTTGGCCATGCGGCCTTCCAGGCGGCGGCGCTCGTCACCGACCACGGCGCGGCGGCGACCGACCGCCTCCAGCAGGGGCTTGGCGGTGGCGTCCATCGGCCGGCGGACCTTGCGGGGCAGATCCTCGAACGATGTTTGCGTCCGCTCGACGAAGTCGTCGAGACGCTCCTGCTCGGCCAGCAAGAAGTTGGCGTAGCGCAGCAGGTCGTCGCGCTCCTCGCGGGCGCGCAGCAGCGTGAAGTAGGCGGCGTCGTACTCGGACTTTGCGCTCACCCCGCGCCGGCCGACCGGTTCTCGTCCGGCCCGGTGTGCAGCGCCGCCAGCTCGGCGAACAGATACGCCTCGCCCAGGCAGGCGCTGGCCCAGTCGGCAAGGTGCAGCGACTCGTCGATGCCGTGGGCGCGGGTGTCGGGATCCTCGACGCCGAGGAGCAGGGCGGGCACCGGCTGCGACGGGTCGACCGAGAGCCGTTCGGTGATGTCGTTGACGAAGGGGATGCTGCCACCCAGCCCCTGGTACACCACGGGATGGCCGTAGGCCGCTTCCAGGGCTCGCCCGGCGGCCTCGAAGGCGGGACGAGCTGGGCCGGCGAAGGGGTCGGCGATGAACGCCGGCCCCGCCGAACCGGGCGTAACGGTGGCCTGTAAGCCCCAGGGCACCTGGTCTTCCAGCCAGCGGCACAGCAGCGCACGGGCGCGCAGCGGGTCTTGGCCGGGAGCCAGCCGCACGCTGACGCGGGCGCGAGCCGACGGCGCCAGCGTGTTGGACGAGGTCGCCACGGGGACCGCGTCGTAGCCGATCACCGTGGCGCACGGCTGCAGCCAGAGGCGTTCCAGCACGGAACGGTCGGGGTCGCCCACCAGCTCGACCCCGTCGAGCATGCCAGCCTCGCCGCGGAAGCGCTGCTCGTCGAAGTCCAGTGCCTCCAGGCGGCGCGACGCGGCCTCGGACAGCGGCTGCACGTCGTCGGCGAACCCGGGAATGGCCACCGTCCCCCGCTCGTCGGTGAGGCCGGCCAGCAGCTTGCTCATGGCCATCACCGGGTCAGGGACCGGACCGCCGTACATCCCCGAGTGCAGCGCGTGGTCCAGCGCTCGCACCTCGACATCGCAGTCGACCAGCCCCCGCAGGGCGTAGGTCAGCGCTGGCACGCCGACCTGCCAGTTGGCGGTGTCGGCGACCACGACCACGTCCGCTTGGAGCAGCTCGTCGTAGCGGTCGAGGAAGTCGGTCAGGTGCTCGCTGCCGACCTCCTCCTCGCCCTCGACGATGATCCGGACGTTGAGCGGGAGGCTGCCGCGGGCCTGCAACCAGGCATCGACCGCGGCGACGTGCAGCAGCACGCCGGCCTTGTCGTCCGCCGCGCCGCGGGCGTACAGCCGCCCCGCCCGCTCCGTCGGGTCGAACACCGGCGAGGACCACAGGGCCTCGTCGCCGGGCGGCTGCACATCGTGGTGGGCGTACAGCAGCACGGTCGGGGCGCCGTCGGCGTGCAGATGGTCGGCGTAGACCGCCGGGTGCGCGCCGTCGACTTCCAGCAGCTGGCTGTGGTCCAGCCCGCGTTCGGCCAGCTTGTCCCGGACCCACTCGGCGCTGCGCCGGACCTGGGCGGCGTCGAAGCCAGAGGCGCTGACGCTGGGGATGCGCACGAGTGTTTCCAGGTCGGCGCGATGGGTGGCCATGCGCGCGTCGAGGCTGGCCGCGACGTCAGCGAGTGCGGCGGTGTCCGGCGTGGTCGTCTCCGAAGCAGTCATGCCCACAAGGCTAACGACTTGGGCCTACCGCTCGACCGCACGCCTCGCACGCCGCCGACGTAGGCGCAGGCGATCTGCGGCTGCGGCGGAACTTTTGGCCCGTCGCGGGGTCCAAGGCTGCGAAAACCTGACGTTAGACGCCATCTGTTCGATGGAATGGTGGCGGATAGTTGACACCGACGTCAATGTCAACCAACCTGGACCCTACGCTTCCGTAACCAGCAAGGACCCCCGCATGACTGAGCTGCTCACCCGCTTTGCCCCGGCTGCCGATCCGACGGCGCCGGCCGACCACAGCGAGCCCGCCTCCGCCCTGGCCGGGACGGTGGCCAACGACCTCGTCGTGGTGGTCGCTCCCAGCACCGGGCGCTTCCAGCCGCGCGACGACGTCGATGCGGTGGAGCCGGGCGACTTGATGGGCCATGTCACGGGTGGACGGGGCCGGGCCGACGAGGTGCGCAGCCCCGTGCGGGCGATCCTGCGTGACCTGCTGGTACGACCCGGTCAGCTGGTGATGCAGGGCCAGGGCCTGGTGTGGTTGGCTCGGGCGTGATGAGCGCCTTGACCAGGCCCGCCCCGGCGGCCGTCGTTCGTGGCATCGGCGCCTACGTGCCGCCGAAGGTCGTGACCAACGACGACCTCGCCGAGTACCTGGACACCTCCGACGAGTGGGTGCGCAGCCGCACGGGCATCGTGCAGCGCCACGTCGCCGCGCCCGACGTGTCCACCGTCGACCTGTCGACCGAGGCCGCGGCGCGAGCCCTCAAGTCGGCCGGCGGGGGAGACGCCGACGCCGTCCTGGTCGCCACCACGACCCCGGACCGCCTGTGCCCGGCCACGGCCCCTGAGGTCGCCTCGCGGTTGGGTCTGACCAACGTGGCCGCCTTCGACGTTGGGGCGGTCTGCACCGGCTTCATCTACGCGCTGGCCGCCGGTTCGGGGCTGATCGCCGCCGGCATCGCCGAGCGAGTCGTCGTCGTGGGCGCCGAAGCCATCCACCGCTTCCTCAACCCGGCCGACCGCTCCACGTCAGTCATCTTCGGCGACGGCGCTGGCGCGCTGGTGCTGGGAGCCGGCGAGGCCGACGAGCCGGGAGCACTGGGTCCGTTCGACCTCGGCAGCGACGGGGAGAACGCCGATCTCATCGCGGTGAACGCCGGCGGGTCGCGCCTACCGGCCAGCCGATCGGACATCGAGCGGTCGCTGCACTTCCTACAGATGGATGGGCGCGAGGTGTACCGCCACGCCATCCCGCGGATGGTCAGCTCCTGCCAGCGCGTGCTGGGGGCCGCCGGCTGGACCGTCGCCGACGTCGACCGGCTGGTGGGGCATCAAGCCAACGTGCGCATCCTGCACGGGGTCGCCGATCGGCTGGGCGTGCCGGCCAGCAAGAGCGTGGTCAACATCGAGCGCTACGGCAACACCGCGGCCGCCTCGGTGCCGCTGGCGCTGGCCGACCCCGCGCCGGTGGGCCTGCTGCCCGGTCACCGTGTGCTGCTGACCGCGTTCGGCGGCGGCCTGACATGGGGATCGACGGTCTTGACCTGGCCAACCCTTTCCGTTACCTGAGCACGAGTAAGTAGCGTGCGCAACGTGATGTTGCGTGTGCAGCACCACGCGTTTTCTCTACGCAAGGAGCCTGGAATGAGTGCCGTGTACGACAAGGTCGCCGAACTGCTCAGCGACAAGTTCGGTGTGCCGTCCGAAGAGATCAGCCCCGAGGCCACCTTCGAAGACCTCGACCTGGACAGCTTGGACCTGGTGGAGTTCGCCCTGGCCGCCGAGGAGGAGATGGGCGTGCGGATCTCCGACGAGGAGGCCGAGCAGCTCAAGACCCTGCAGGACACCGTGACCTTGCTGGAGAGCAAGGGTGCCAAGGTAGGTGGCAGCTGACGTGACCGTGACCCGCAACCACGACCCGGTCGCGGTGACCGGGCTCGGGTTGGTGACGCCCGCGGGCATCGGCGTCGACGCGAGCTGGGCACAGATCCTGTCCGGCGAGTCCGCCGCGGCCAAAGACCCCAACCTCGAAGGGGTCAGCGTCGACATCTCCTGCCGCGTCCCCGGCTTCGATGCCACCGAGCTGCTGGGTCGCAAGCACGCCCGCCGTCTGGACCGCTTCGTGCAGCTGGCGATCGTGGCCGCCCGCGAGGCGCTGGCTGACGCGTCGCTGGACTCCCAGACCTGGGACGGCACCCGCGTCGGCGTGGTCATCGGCTGCGGCATGGGTGGCGCCGCCACCTGGGAGGAGCAGCACCGCCGCATGCTGGAGCACGGGCCCGACCGCGTCAGCGCGATGCTCATCCCGATGCTCGTGCCCAACATGGTCGCCGGCCAGCTGGCGATGGAGTTTGGGGCCAAGGGCCCCAACCTGGTGACGGCCACCGCCTGCGCGTCGGGCGCGACCGCCATCGGCGTCGCTCGTGACCTGCTGCGTGGCGGGGCCTGCGACATCGTGCTGACCGGCGGCACCGAGGCCGGTCTGACCCCCTTGTCGATCGCCGGGTTCGCGCAGATGGGTGCGCTGTCGCATCGTGTCGACGACCCGGCGTCCGCCTCCCGACCCTTCGACAGCGGCCGGGACGGCTTCGTCGCCGCCGAGGCCGCCGGCGTGCTCGTGATGGAGCGCCCTGAGGATGCCGCGGCACGCGGCGCCCGCACGCGGGCGCACCTGGCCGGCTACGGCGCCAGTGCCGACGCCTTTCACGCCACCGCACCTGACCCCGAGGGGGCTGGCGCGGAGGCCGCCATCCGCGCGGCGCTCGCCGACGCCGACGTCGCGCCGTCGGAGGTGACCCATGTCAACGCACACGGAACGTCCACCCCGCTCAACGACGTGTCGGAGGCCCGCACCATCAAGCGGGTGCTCGGCGACCAGGCGGTCGTCACCTCCACCAAGGGCGTGACCGGCCACTCGCTGGGAGCCGCCGGGGCCATCGAGGCCGCCTTCAGCGTGCTGACCGTCGAACAGGGGCTCATCCCGCCGACGGCCAACCTCGAGAGTCAGGACCCCGAGATCGAGATCGACGTTGTGGCCAAGGCGCCCCGCGAGGCCAAGATCGAGGTGGCGATCTCCAACAGCTTCGGCTTCGGTGGCCAGAACGCCGTGCTGGTGGTGACCCCGGCGTGACGCAATCACCGGCCGTCGACGGCATGCTCGACGTGCGTGCCGACCGGCTGGCCCGTGTCCATGCGTTGGCCGACGGGAGCACCTTCACCGAGCTTGGCAGCCAGGCCCGCCACCACGTTCACGCGTTCGACATGCAGCGCAAGCGCCCTCCCGGCGACGGCGTCGTCACCGGGACCGCGCGGGTGGACAACCGGCCGGTCGCCCTGTTCGCACAGGACCCCACGGCCCTGGGCGGGTCGCTGGGCGAGATCCACGCCGGCAAGATCGCGCGGATCCTCGACCACGCGGCGCGCGCTCGCACACCGGTGGTCGGACTGCTGGACTCGGGCGGGGCACGCATCCAGGAGGGCGTGGCCGCCCTTGACGGCTACGGGGAGATCTTCCGCCGTAACGTCGCGATGTCCGGGCGGGTACCGCAGATCTCGGTGGTGCTCGGCCCTTGCGCCGGCGGTGCCGTCTACAGCCCCGCGCTGACCGACATCGTCATCATGCAGCGCCACCGCGCGCACATGTTCGTCACCGGTCCGCGGGTCGTCAAGGCCGTCACCTACGAGGACGTGTCGCTGGCCGACCTCGGCGGCGCTGATATCCACGCCACCACGTCGGGAGTCGCTCACTTCGTCGCCGACGACGACGAGGATGCCATGGACCTGACTCGCCGGGTGCTGTCCTACCTGCCGTCGTCATGTTGGCACAGCCCGCCGGCGGCGCCGCCCGCCGACGCGCTGCCGATGCCCGAGATCCCCGGCGACCACCGCCAGCCCTACGACGTGCGAGGGGTCATCCGCGGCATCGCCGACGCGGACAGCTTCACCGAGCTGCACGCCGCCTTCGCGCGCAACATCGTCGTGGGCTTCGCCCGGGTTGACGGCCAGTCCGTCGGCATCATCGCCAACCAGCCGCTGGTGCTCGCCGGCTGCCTGGACATCGCCGCCAGTGAGAAGGGGGCGCGGTTCGTGCGGATGTGCGACGCGTTCGGGTTGCCGCTGGTCACGCTGGTCGACGTCCCGGGCTTCCTGCCGGGCACCGGCCAGGAAGCCGGCGGGATCATCCGCAAGGGCGCCAAGTTGCTGTACGCCTACGCCGAGGCCAGCGTGCCGCGTGTGACCGTGGTGCTGCGCAAGGCGTTCGGCGGCGCCTACATCGTCATGAACTCCAAGTCGCTGGGCGCCGACGCCGCCTTCAGCTGGCCTGGGGCGGAGCTGGCCGTGATGGGCGCCGAGGGTGCGGTCGACGTCATCTACCGCCGGGACATCACCGCCGACCCCGACCGCCGTGACGAGTTCATCGACCGCTATCGCGAAGAGGCGATGGCGCCGCATATCCCCGCCGAGCGGCTGTCCATCGACGAGGTCATCACGCCCGCCGAGACCCGCGGTGTGGTCGCCGCCACCCTGCGTTCCCTGGAAGGCGCGCTGCAGCTGGGGTTCCGCCACGACAACTTGCCCCAATAGGAGTCGATGTGCTGCTGGAGGGCAAGCGCCTGCTCGTCACCGGGGTGCTGACCGAGGCCTCGATCGCCTTCGCGGTCGCGCGGCTGGCGCAGGAGCAGGGCGCCGAGGTCGTACTCACCGGCTTCGGGCGCGGCCTGTCCATCACGCAGCGGGTGGCGCAGCGGTTGCCCAAGCCGGTCGACGTGCTGGAGCTGGATATCACCGACGCGGCTCAGATCGAGACGGTCGCGGCCACCCTCGACGAGCGCTGGGGGGCGCTGGACGGCGTGGTGCACGCCATCGGCTTCGCGCCGAGCTCGGCGATCGGAGGCGACTTTCTGGCCACCCCGTGGGAGGACGTCGCCACCGCCGTGCAAGTGTCGACCTATTCGTTGGCGTCGTTGGCCAAGGGCATGGCCGACCTGCTGCGCAAGGCCGGCGGCGGCGCCATCGTCGGCCTGGACTTCGACGCGACCGTCGCCTGGCCGGCATACGACTGGATGGGCGTGGCCAAGGCTGGTCTGGAGTCGGCCTGCCGCTACGTCGCGCGCGACCTCGGCGAGCAGCAGACCCGGGTCAACCTCGTGGCTGCCGGGCCCCTGCGCACGATGGCAGCCAAGCAGATCGCTGGCTTCAGCGAGTTCGAGGACGTGTGGGCCAAGCGCGCCCCGCTTGGCTGGGACGTCACCAACACCGAGCCGGTCGCTCGCGTGGTCTGCGCGCTGCTGTCTGACTGGATGCCCGCTGTGACCGGCGAGATCGTTCACGCCGACGGCGGCGCCCACGCCATGGGCGGCAACGTCCGCTAGCTGCCCGGCGTCAGCCGCTGACGGTGGTGCGGGCGGGGTCGAAGGACTTGACGAACCGCACGAACCTGCCGCGGTTGACCTCCCAGTCCTCCTCACGGGACTGGAGGGTCACCACGTACCGGTACGACCCGACGTCGGTGGCCAGGGTGTAGGCGTGCAGCTCGAGGCCGTCCTCGAACAGCGTGTACTCCCACAACGCGGCGTCGTCGGGGCCGTACTCGAACGCGCTGATGCCCAACTCCTCGTAGCCGTCCGCGTCGCCTTGCAGGATCCCGGAACGCTGCTGCAGCTCCGAGGCCGGACCGCCGCCGGGGACGTCGCGCCACTCCACGCGCAGGATCGCGCCGGTCTGGGGGTCACGAAAGACCAGGGCCGCGTCGCCGGCGGGTGCTACGTCCCAGGCGGCCGGGTGGGCGATCGTCGAGCCGGTGTCGCCCAGGTCCTCGGATATCCAGCTGGCGGGGACGACTCCGCGCTGGATCCCGTTGCGCGGCGCCGGTGGCGACGGTACGGCCCGATCTTCGGTCGGTTCCGGAGCCCGTGTCGGCGAGTCCGGCGAGGCAGCCGCTGCCTCGGTCCCCGGCCGGGCCCGTGCCGCCGCCTCCGGCGTTGCGGCGTCCTGGGGACCGTCGCGCAGGGCCGCGAGCATGCCGACCGCTGCCAGCGACAAGATCGCGAGGAGCCCGAGCACCACGACTGATGTCCGCCGCCCGAGGCCGGCCCGGCGGACAGGTTCGGTCGAGGACGTCACCGGCGTTGGGGGTCGCTGGTGCTCGGCGGCGGCGTCCGCCCGTGAACGTGCTGCCTCATGAGCGGTCACCTCGCGCAACCGGCGGCGCAGCGCGTCAGAGTCGAGACGCTGCGACGGGTCCTTGACCAGCAGCCCGTCGAGGACCCGCGCCAGCGCTCCGGACCGCTCTGCCGGTCGCGGTGCTTCGTTCAGCACGGCGTTGAGGGTGGTCAGCGGCTGCCCGCGATCGAACGGTGCTGTTCCCTCCACGGCGAAGTACAGGGTGGCACCAAGCCCCCACAGATCCACGGCGGGTCCGCTCGGCACCCCCTGTGCCTGCTCGGGCGCCATGTACGACGGCGTGCCCATGATCAGTCCCGTGCTGGTGATCGATCCGTCGCCGGCGACCGACGCGATGCCGAAGTCGGCCAGCTTGGCGGGGCCGACCTCGGGCACCATCACGTTGCCGGGCTTGACGTCGCGATGGACGATGCCGGCGCCATGGGCCATGTCCAGCGCTGCCAGCAGCTCCACGCCGATCGCGGCCGCCCGAGCGGGTGACAACGGTCCGGTCGTGCGCACCACCTCCTCGAGCGTCGGGGCCGACACCAGCTCCATGACCAGGTAGGCCGTCGCCGTCCCGGCGTCGGCGAGCACGTCGAAGACCGTGGTGACCGAGGGGTGGCTGAGCTGCGCGGCAGCGCGCGCCTCTCGCACAACCCGGGCTCGCATCGCTTCCTGCTCCGCCGCGGGAACGGACGGGGGGAAGCTGACCTCCTTGAGCGCCACATCGCGGCCCAGCCGCTCGTCGCGAGCACGCCACACGACACCGACGCCCCCGCGGCCCAATGTCTCGGCGATGCGGTAGCGGTCGGCGATCAGCACGCCGGGAGCGGCCACGACCATGACCGCTACGGTATCCGGGCACCAGGAGCCCGACCCCAGGACCGCAACGGGAAGGTGATGGTGGTTCGCCAGCCGGACTCGGCCAGCCGCTTCCCCGACCCGCGCCAGGCGCCCGCCGACGGGCCGTTGGCCTGGGGCAACGACCTGCGAGTCGCCACACTGCTGGACGCCTACCATCACGGGATCTTCCCCTGGCCCGTGGCCGACGGCACCGTCTACTGGTGGTCGCCCGACCCCCGCGCCATCCTCCCGCTGGACGGCCTGCACGTGTCGCGCAGCCTGCGGCGCACCCTGCGCACCCAGCAGTGGCGCTGCACCGTCGACACCGCCTTCACCGACGTGGTGCGAGCCTGCGCCCAGGAGCGGGACACGGGCACCTGGATCGTGCCGGCGCTGGCCGAGGCGTACCTCCGCCTCCACGCCGCCGGCGCGGCGCACAGCGTGGAGGTCTGGGCGGAACAGGAGCTGATCGGCGGCGTGTTCGGCGTCACGGTCGGGGCGATGTTCGCCGGCGAGTCGATGTTCCACCGCCGCAGCGACGCCTCCAAGGCGGCGCTGGTCTGTCTCGTCGGCCACTTGCGGAACTGCGGTTTCACGCTGCTCGACGTGCAGCTGCCGACCCCGCACCTCGCCTTGTTGGGCGCGGTGGAAGTGCCGCGCTCGGACTTCCTGCGAGGGCTGCGCCACGCCGTCGCCCTGCCCGCAACCTTTACCTCCGGCGACAGGAGGAGCGCCCCCTGAGGCAGCTACTGACGGTCAATGCTATCGTCTTCGGCCCGGCCGGAATCATCCTGGGCCTGGTCGGGCGCAGCAAAGGGGACCGGCACGGCGGCATCGCGGCGATCTTGGCCACCGTGGGGATGATCCTCGGATTCATCCTCGGGGCCGCGGTGATGACCGCGCTGCGCGGCTCGTAGATCTCGGGCGGTCCAACGCGCCGCGTCACCGGCGGCGGGGGAGTGGCGCTCAGTCCTGCAGCTTCTCGGCCTCGATGGACTCCAGCGGCCCCGACACCGCCCGGTTGACGCCCCACAACACGAGCCCAGCCACCATCAGGATGCCGGCACGCAGCCAGATGGCCGCTTCCTGCTGCGTCAGCAGCAACAGCGAGCTCAGCGCGCCGAGGACGGGGAAGACCACCGGAGCCCGGAAGTAGTCGTGATCGACCTGGTCGTTGCGCAGCAGCAAGGCACAGATGTTGACCAGCGTGAACACGATCAGCAGCAACAGGACGGTCGTGTCCGCCAGCGTGTCCAGCTCTCCGGTGGCGACCAGGGCGAAGGCCACCAGCGTGGTGAAGACGATCGCCACCACGGGCGTCTTGCGACCGCCGACTCGGCCGAGCAGCGACGGCACGATGTTCTGCTTAGCCATCCCGTACAGCAGCCGGGAGGCCATGATCATGTTGATCAGCGCGGTATTGGTGACGGCCACCAGGGCGAAGACCGAAAACACCCGCGGCGGGATCGCAAGGGGTCCGGCGCGCACCACCTCCAGCAGCGGCCCGTCGGAGTCCGCCAACTGCTGGGTCGGTACCACCATCGTCGCGGTGAAGGCCACGAACAGGTAGATGACGCTGGCTAGGGCCAGCCCTCCGAACAACGCGCGGGGGTAGGCACGCCGGGGGTTGGTGGTCTCCTCGGCCACGTTCACCGAGTCCTCGAAGCCGATCAGGGCGAAGAAGGCCAGGGAGGCACCGCCGATGACGGCTAGCGCAGCGCTGGTGTCGGGGTTGAACTCCAGCGCGCGGCTCGGCTCGCCGGCGCCGGTGACCAGTGCGGCGATGCCGATCCCAACGATGATCAGCAAGCCCGCGATCTCGATGGCGGTCAGGCCGAGGTTGACCTTGATGGACTCGTTGATGCCGCGGTAGTTGATCAGCGCCAACACCAGGATGAAGGCGATCGCCACGCCGAGGACCGGCAGCTCGATGAAGACTCCCAGGTAGTCGCCGCCGAACGCGATCGCCGCCGTGCTTGCCGACGTGATCCCCGACGCAGCCACCGTGAAGGCGACCAGAAAGGTCACGAACGGCTTACGCAGCGCCTTGTTGACGTACAACGCGGCGCCGGCGGCGTCCGGGTACTTGGTCACCAGCTCCGCGTAGGCGAACGCGGTGAAGAAGGCCAGGGTCAAGGCGACGAGGAACGCCGTCCAGATGGCTCCGCCCACCTCGCCGGCGACCTCTCCGACCAGGGCGTAGATGCCGGCCCCGAGGATGTCACCCAGCACGAAGATGATCAGCATCGGCGTCGTGATCACCCGCCGCAGGTTGCCGTCGCTGTCTCCCACCTGTTCCTGCGGTGCTGCGGCGGCGGCCATGGCGCCTCCCTAGGTCGGCGGTGAGAACGTGTCCTTGAACGATTCGAACAGGTCCTGTGACGCTTCCCAGTTCTCCTCGCGGGTCTGGAAGTTGAGAGCGTAACCGTAGTCCCCGGCGACGAGGCCGAGGTTGTACGCGTGCAGCTGGCGATCGCCCTCGGTGTAGGTGTACTCCCACAGCGCGGCGTTGTAGTCGCGATAGTCCTCTTGCTCGATGCTGA
>JACCVM010000219.1 GCA_013698135.1 Euzebyaceae bacterium
TGCGTGGCCGCCTGCCCCAACGGGGCGGCCAACCTGTTCACGGGGGCCAAGATCGGCCACCTCAACCTGCTGCCGCAGGGCCAGCCCGAGCGCTACCAGCGCGCGCAGAACATGGTCGACGTAATGGAGGAGTACTTCGGTTCCTGCAGCAACCACGCGGAGTGCGAGATCGCCTGCCCCAAGAACATCTCCATCGACTTCATCGCCCGCATGAACCGCGACTACCTCAAGTCGAAGTTCCGCAACCGCAAGGAATAGGCCCCCGCTCGGCTTGCGGCGCCGCGCCACGGGGAAGGTGTCGGTCAGCCTTCTAGGAGGGGATGAGCCGATGACCGAGCTGCGCGACGACATGACCCCGTTCGAGGCGGTGACCTGGTACTTCCACCAGGTCGCCGACCGCATCGGCCTGGATGACCAGACCCGGGCCGTGCTGGCAAGCACCTACCGCGAGATCCGCGTGCAGATTCCCCTGCGCCGCGACAACGGTACGGTCGAGACGCTGTTCGGTTACCGGGTGCAGCACAATGGCGCCCGTGGACCGTACAAGGGCGGGGTGCGCTACCACCCACACGCCGACCTGGACGAGGTCCGCGCCCTGGCCGCGCTGATGACCTGGAAGACCGCGCTGGTCGAGGTGCCCTTCGGCGGGGCGAAGGGCGGCATCACGGTCGACCCTTCCCACCTAAGCGCCGCCGAGCTGGAGCGCATGACGCGGCGTTTCATGGCTCAGGTCTCCTACATCGTCGGGGTCAACCGCGACATCATGGCCCCCGACATGAACACCAACGCCCAAACGATGGCGTGGATGATGGACGCCTACGGGCAGCGTTCCGGGCACTCACCGGGGATCGTCACCGGCAAGCCGGTCGCGCTCGGCGGGTCGCTCGGTCGCGAGGCGGCCACCGGGCGTGGCGTGGTCATGGTGCTCGACGAGGCGGTCCGAGACGCCGGCAAGCGGCCAGAGGACCTGACCATGGCCATCCAGGGCTTTGGCAACGTCGGGTCGTGGACCGCGCGGCTGGCCGCCGAGCAGGGGTACAAGATCGTCGCCGTCTCCGATGTCGAAGGCGGCGTGCACAACGGCGGCGGCTTCGACATCGAGAAGCTGCTTGCCCACCAGCGCGACACCGGCTCAGTGGTGGGGACCGGCGAGGCACTCGGCAACGACGAGCTGCTGGAGTCCGACGTCGACATCCTGGTCCCCGCGGCGTTGGGCGGCGTCATCCGCGAGGCCAACGCCGACCGGATCAAGGCCAGGATGATCGTCGAGGCCGCCAACCACCCCGTCACCCCGCTGGCCGACCAGATCCTGGCCGAAAAGGGCGTCACGATCCTGCCCGACATCCTGGCCAACGCCGGCGGCGTGACGGTCTCCTACTTCGAGTGGACGCAGAACATCCAGCAGTTCCAATGGGAGGAGCGGCGGGTTAACGACGAGCTCGGCAAGCACATGCGCAGCGCCTACGGGCAGGTACGCAACTACGCCCAGGCCAATGAGACCGACCTCCGACAGGCGGCTTTCTCCATCGCCGTGGACCGGGTAGCCGAGGCCGCGCACCTGCGCGGCTACGTCTGATCCGCCTATGACGACCCAGCCCAGGGGCATCCGCTACGGCACCGCGGAGGCCCGCTGGGTCATCTTGGCCACCGCCCTGGGCTCGGGCATGGCCTTTCTGGACTCCACCGTCGTCAACGTCGCCCTGCCCGCGATCGACCGTGAGCTGAACGCCGGCTTCTCCGGGTTGCAGTGGACGCTGGACGGCTACCTGCTGACCCTGTCGTCGCTGCTGCTGCTGGGAGGGTCGCTGGGCGATCTGTACGGGCGCCGGCGTATTTTCGTGCTGGGGCTGGCGGGCTTCACGCTGGCCTCGCTGGCCTGTGGGCTGGCGCCGACCACCGGTGCGCTCATCGTCGCCCGGGCGCTGCAGGGCACGGGCGCCGCGCTGATGGTGCCGGGGAGCCTGGCGATCATCTCGGCGAGCTTTCATCCCGACGACCGTGCCAAGGCGATCGGCGCCTGGTCCGGGCTGTCGGGGGTGTCCACGGCCGTGGGACCCTTTCTCGGCGGCTACCTGGTTGACGCGGTGTCCTGGCGGTGGGTGTTCCTGCTGAACCTGCCGCTGGCTGTGGTCGTGGCCTACGCCTCGTTGCGGCACATGCCCGAGTCGCGGGGTGCCGAGCAGCAGGTCCGCAGGCCGGACATCGCGGGGGCGGCGACCGCGGCCCTGGGCCTTGGCGGGGTGGTGTTCGCCTTGATCGAAGGACCGGTGCGCGGCTACACCGACGGGCTGGTCGTCGCGGCCGGCGCGGCGGGGGCGCTCTGCCTGGCAGTTTTCGCCGTGCTCGAGGTGCGCAGCCGCGAGCCGATGTTGCCGCTGGACATCTTCAAGTCCCGGGAGTTCTCCGCCTCCAACGGGGTCACGCTCGCGCTGTACGGGGCGCTGTCGGGCGCGCTGTTCCTGGCGGTACTCCAGTTGCAGCAGCAGTTGGGCTACTCGGCGCTGGCGGCCGGAGCCGCCTTCCTGCCCGTGACGGTCCTGCTGGTGACGCTGTCGCCCGCCGCCGGCGAGCTCAGCCGGCGGCTGGGCCCGCGGGTGCCGATGACGATTGGGCCGTTCGTCGCGGGCTGCGGACTGGCGCTGCTGTCGCGCCTCGCCGAGGGCAGCTCCTACCTGACGACCGTCGCCCCCGGTGTCGTCGTCTTTGGGCTGGGCATGGCCATCACGGTCGCGCCGTTGACGACCACGGCCATCACGTCGGTGGCGACGCGCCACGCGGGCATCGCCTCGGGGGTCAACAACGTCTTTGCCCGGCTCGCGGGGCTGCTGGCCGTGGCGCTGCTGCCGTTGGCGGCTGGCATCAGCGGTGGGCAGGTGACGACCCCAACCTTTCGCCGGGCGATGCTGCTGGCGGCGGGGTTGTGTTACGTGTCGGCGGTCACCGCCTTTCTGACAGTGCGCGGGCGTAAGGGTCGGCCTGCCGCCGTCGCCTCAGCGGTCGACCAGCCCGGCGAGGCGCCCGCCTGAGCACGTGACGCACTCATTGATGCAGAGGAGCTGCTGGTGGACCAGACCCCGCCGTTCGACTTCGACGAGTTGTTCGACAGCGACTACCTGTACTTCTACGAGCCGATGCTTAATGACGAGCGCAGCGACGCCACGGTCGATCTGCTGTGGGAGCTCCTGGAGCTGCGACCCGGCATGGCCGTGCTGGACCTGGCCTGCGGGCACGGACGGATCGCCAACCGCCTGGCGGCTCGCGGTTGCCAGGTGACAGGGCTCGACGCGTCCACGGTGTTCCTGGAGCGGGCCAGCGCCGACGCCGAGGCAGCCGGCGTGACGGTGGACTACCGGCACGGCGACATGCGCGACCTGCCGTTCGCCGACGCCAGCTTGGACCGGATCGTCTGCGTCTTCACCGCCTTCGGGTACTTCGACGACGACGGCAACCGCACGGTCCTGCTCGAGGCGGCTCGTGTGCTGCGCCCCGGTGGCAGGTTCTACGCCGACCAGCACCACCTGTTGTCGATGGTGCGCAACTGGCAGGAGGAGTTCTCCCTGCGCCGCGACGGCGACTGGATGATCGACGAGCACGACTACGATGCCGCCACCGGCCGGACCATCAACGAGCGTACGATCCTGCGCGACGGACGGTCGCGGACCCTGCACTACTTCGTGCGCACCTTGACGGGCCCGGAATGGCGTGACTGGCTGCACCAGGCGGGTTTTTCCTCAGCAGCCCTCTACGGCGAAGGTGGATCGGAGCTGACGATGGACAGCCGGCGCCTGATCGTCGTGGGAGCCCGCTGACCATGCCGGACACCATCACCGTCTTCACCAACGCCACGCTGGTCGACGGCACCGGCGCCCAGCCCCGCGAGCACGCCACCGTCGTCGTCCAGGGCGACCGCATCGCCGAGGTCACGTCCGGAGATCAGCCCTACCGGGGGCAGGCGGCCGACAGCGTCGATTGCACCGGGCGCACGCTGGTTCCCGGGCTGATCGACGCCCACGTCCACGCCGCGGCCATCGACGTCAACATCCTCGAACAGCACCGCGTCTACCCGCCGTCGCTGGCCGCGCTGCACACCGCGCGACTGCTAAGCCAGACGCTGGCGCAAGGCTTCACGACGGTTCGTGATGCCGGTGGAGCCGACCGCGGTTTCGCCGACGCCGTCGAGGAAGGGCTGGTGCACGGACCGCGCCTTCTGGTCAGCGGGGCACCGGTCTCGCAGACCGGTGGGCACGGCGACCCCCGCCGTCGCACCGAGCACGCCGCCCCGTCGGTGTACTGCCCGGCAGTCGGCATGCGTTCCGTGGTGGCCGACGGCGTGGACGAGGTGCGCAAGGCGGTTCGCGAACAGCTGCGCACGGGCGCTCACCAGATCAAGGTCATGGCCAGCGGCGGCGCGATGTCGCCCACCGACGAGCTGGACACGACGCAGTACTCGGTCGACGAGCTGCGCGCGGCCGTCGACGAGGCGACCGCCGCCGGCACGTATGTCCTGGCGCACGCCTACTCCTCGGCGGCGGTGCGCAACTGCATCGCCGCCGGCGTCCGCTCGGTCGAGCACGGCAACCTCATCGACGCGGAGACGGCTCGTGCGCTGGCGGAGGCCGGGACGTTCCTGGTTCCGACCCTGGTGACCTACGACGCCTTGGCGCGCGAGGGTGCCGACTACGGCGTGCCGGCTGCCAACATCGCCAAGATCAACGAGGCACGGGAACAGGGACTGGCTGGCTTGCGCCACGCCGCGGAGGCTGGGGTCCGCATCGGCTCGGGATCCGATCTGCTGGGGCCGCTGCAGGTCCACAAGGCCCGCGAGCTGATCCTCAAAGCCCAGGTGCTGGGCCCGCTCGGTGCGCTCGTCGCCGCCACGCGAACCAACGCCGAGCTACTTGGCCTCGCCGACGAGCTCGGCACCATCGAAGCGGGCAAGGCCGCCGATCTGCTGGTGGTCGACGGCGACCTGTTCGGTGACCTTGGCCTGCTGACCGACCCCGCCAAGCTCGAGGTCTTCAAGAGTGGTCGGCGGCCACCGTCACCGCGACCCGTTGGACGGCGTTGACGGCGTAGCCGCCGACGTTCCAGTCCGGCGCGTCGGGCTGAACGTTGCCGGCCGCGTCGCGGGCGCGGCAGCACACCTCGTAGTCGCCGGGCTCGACGCTCGACCAGGAGTAGGTCCACGGACGCCAGGCTGCGGGCCCAACGGCCTGATCCAGGTCAGCCGCCTGCCAGTTGCGTCCACCGTCGACACTGACCTCGACGCGTTCGATCGGCGCCCAGCCCGACCACGCCTTGCCAACGATGGTGCACGGGCCGACGTTCAGATGCCGGCGGCGTGACAGAAAGTCGGGGATGCCCGGCGGTGCCATCAACGCCCGGCAAGCCATCCGGGTGACCGGCGTTCCCTCGTCATCATCGGGAGTCCGCCGGTAACGATATGCCTTGACGTTCTGGTAGCCGGTGAACGGTTCGTCGAGCACGGTGATCCGCCGCAGCCACTTGACCTGGGCCATGCCGTACCAGCCGGGCAGGAGCAGGCGCAGCGGGTAGCCGTGCTGGGGCGGCAGCGGCTGGCCGTTGAGCGCGTAGGCCAGCAGCACGTCGGGCCGTCGCGCCTCGTCGACAGCCAGGCCGCGGACATAGTCCTGCTCGACGCCCCCTTCCACCCCGCGGTCCAGGCCGGTGAAGGCCACGTCGATGGCGTCACCGCCGACCCCGGCCTCCTCCAGCAGCGGTGCCAGCGGGGTGCCGGTCCATTGCCCGGTGCCGACCGCCTCCAGCAGCCACGGCTGGCTGATCGGGCGGGGCGACAGTCGCGCCCGGCCGTTGCCGGCGCACTCCATGGTCACCGGCTGCGTGACGGCGGGGCGGGCCATCAACTCGTCCAGCGACAGCAACAGCGGCCGCTCCACGCTGCCGTCGAGCTCCAGACGCCAGGCCGCCGAGTCCACTACAGGGATGTCGTAGTGGATCAGCAGGTAGTGCAGACCGGTCGGGGTGATGTCGTAGCGCAGCGCCTCCAAGGGCATCCCGTGGTTGCGGGCCGCCAGCGCCAGCTCTTCGCGGCTGATGGACTGCTCGTCGGAAAAAGCCATGCGCGGCCCCTGCAAATCAGCGGAACACCGAGCGGCGGTAGTAGCGCAGCTCCTGGATGGACGCCCGGATGTCGGCAAGCGCCCGGTGGCCGTCATCCTTGGCGGGCGCGTCCTCGAAGGCCTCGGGATACCACCGCCGCGCGAGCTCCTTGATCGTCGACACGTCGACGTTGCGGTAGTGCACATAGGCCTCGAGCTCGGGCATGTGGCGGCGCAGGAACGCGCGGTCGGCGTGGACGCTGTTGCCGGCCAACGGCGCCGAGCGCGAGTCGGGTACGTGCTCGGTGAGAAAGCGAAGGACCTGCGACTCGGCCTGTCCGACGGTGAGCGTGGCTGCCCGGATTTCACCGATCAGCCCCGACGCCTCGTGCATGCGGACCACCACCGGATCCATCGCCTCCAGCGCGCCCGCGGGCGCGGTCACCACCAGATCGGGCCCCTCCTGCTCCCGCTCCAGTGCACCGTCGGTGACGATGACGGCGATCTCGACGATGTGGTGCCGTTCGGGGTCCAACCCGGTCATCTCCAGGTCCACCCAGACCAGCGGTTGCTGCATCAGCGCGACCTCCGACGCGTAACTTTCCAGGAACGGGTGCCTCGCCTGGCACGATAGCCGCCTGTTCAAGCTCATCGCTTCCCGATCGCCTGCGTCAGCCGGTGTCGGTCAGCTCGGCCAGCTCCAACCAGCGCGCCTCGGCGGCCGCGAGCTCGGCCAGCAGCGCCGCCAGCTCGTCGCCTGACGCGCGCGTGGCCGCGTAGTCGTCGCCGGCGGTCTGCAGCTCGACGGTCAAGGCGGCCTTGCGTTCCTCCAGTTCAGGGATCCGCCGCTCCAGCTGGGTCAGCTCCCGCCGCTCGCCGTAGGTGAGCTTGCGAGTGCGTGGAAGGCCACTGGGTTGCGCTGCGCTGGGCGGCGGCCCCGCTTCCTGACGTTGGCGACGTCGGGTCTCGCGCTCGCGATCGGCCTGCGACCGGCGCCACGCCGTCCATCCACCGGGATGGTGGCGGACGCCGCCGTCCGGTTCGATGGCCAGCAGATCCGAGCAGACGCGGTCGAGGAAGTAGCGGTCGTGGCTGGCGACCACCAGCACCCCCGGCCAGTCGTCGAGGTACTCCTCGAGCACCGCCAGGGTGTCCAGGTCCAAGTCGTTGGTCGGTTCGTCGAGGAGCAGGACGTTGGGCGCCTCGGCGAGGACGAGCAGCAGCTCCAGTCGCCGGCGCTCTCCGCCTGACAGCTCGCCGGCGAATGCGCGCTGGGCGTCGGGCGGGAAGCCGAAGCGCTCCAGCAGCGTCCCCGCTGAGATGGTCCGCCCGCTGAGCAGACGGGTTTCCAGCACGACCTCGGTGACCGTGTCGAGCACGCGCTGGTGGCTTGGCAGGGGCCGCGGATCCTGCCCGTACCAGCCGACCGCGACTGTGTCGCCGGTCACCACCTTGCCGGTGTCGGGCTCCAGCTCGCCAGCGATCAGCTGCAGCAGCGTCGTCTTGCCGCTGCCGTTAGGCCCCACAACGCCGATGCGGTCGCCCGGCTTGAGCCGCCGCTCCACCCCGCGCAGCACGACCCGCTGGCCGTACCGCTTGCCGGCGTTGTGCAGGTTGACCACCTTGGAGCCGAGCCGCCGTGACGGCAACTCGATGGCGATCTCGTCCGCAGCGGGGGCAGGGCCGGCGTCGAGCAGCTCGTGTGCGCGCTCTACCCTGTAGCGGGCCTTGGAGGTGCGGGCCTGCGGACCCCGCTGTAACCAGGCGAGCTCGACACGAGCGCGATTGGCGCGCCGGCGCTCGTTGGCCGCCGACTGCTCCACGCGCAGAGCCCGCCCCCGCAGATAATCGGCGTAGGACCCGTGCCCGCTGTGCAGCTGCCCGCTGTCAACCTCGACGATGCGGGTGGCGACGCGGTCCAGCAGGTAGCGGTCGTGGGTGACGAGCAGCAGCGCGGTGGCTCGCGACGACAGCACGGACTCGAGCCACTCGACGACGTCGACGTCAAGGTGGTTGGTCGGCTCGTCGAGGACCAGCAGGTCGGACTCGTCGGCCAGGGCGGCCGCCAACGCCACCCGCTTGCGCTGGCCGCCCGACAACTCGCCGACCCGCCGCTGCGGTTCGTCCAGGCCGAGCTGGTGCAGCAAGGCCAGGCAGCGTTGCTCGCGTTGCACAGCGGCGCGGTCGGCGAGCGGGTCGAACTGGGCCGGTCCCGCCAGCACCGCCTCCCGGACCGACTGGCTGGGATCCAGGTCAGGCTCCTGCGCGACGTAGCGGATGCGCAGCCCGGAGCCGTGGACGACCCGGCCGGTGTCGGGCGCCACCAGCCGGGCGGCCACCTTGAGCAGTGTCGACTTGCCACTGCCGTTGCGTCCGATGACGCCCATGCGGTCGCGGTCGTCGATGCCGAGGCTCACCACGTCGAGGACCTGCTTTTCGGCGTAGCGCAGACCGACCCGCTCGAGGCTGACGATGTTCACGCGCCCGGACCCGGGGTGCTGTGACTTTTGCACCGCCGCGGTAGGAAAATCACAGCACCCCGGGGGTCAGCGCAGGAAGCCGAGGCGTTCCCGGACGGTCTGCATCGTCGTGGTGGCGACTTCCCGGGCACGGGTGGCGCCGAGGCGCAGGATGTCGGTGACTGCTTCGGGGTCGTCGGACAGCTCGGCATGGCGTTCGCGGAGAGGTCGCAGCACGCCGTTGACCGCCTCGGCCAAGTCACCCTTGAAGTCGCCATAGCCCTTACCCGAGTAGCGATCCTCCAGCTCGGGCACCGTCGCGCCGGTGACGGCGGCGAACAGGTCCAGCAGGTTGGTCACGCCTGGCTTGTCGGGTTCCGCTCGCACTTGAGAGCCCGAGTCGGTCACCGCTCGCAGCAGTTTCTTGCGGGTGGTCGCCTCGTCGTCGTTGAGCAGCAACGTGCCGGCCGGGCCGAGGGACTTGGACATCTTCTTGTCCACCAGCTGCAGGTCCATGACCCGCGCGCCGACGGCGGGAAAGGTCGGCTGGGGCAGGGTGAAGGTGTCGCCGAAACGATGGTTGAAGCGCGCGGCCAGATCCCGGGTCAGTTCCACGTGCTGGCGCTGATCGGCGCCGATCGGGACCTGCTCGGCCTGGTACAGCAGGATGTCGGCCGCCTGCAGGACGGGGTAGTCGAACAGGCCCACGCTGACCGACTCACGCCCTTCGGACTTCTCCTTGAACTGGGTCATGCGCGCCAGCTCGCCCATGGTGGCGACGCAGTTCAGGTTCCACGCCAGCTCGGTGTGCTCGCGCACCTGGGACTGCACGAACAGCGTGCACACCTCGGGGTCCAGCCCGGCGGCCAGCAGCCAGGTCGCCAGGTCCACCGTGCGCTGCCGCAGGTCGGCGGGGTCGTAAGGCACCGTGATCGCGTGCTGGTCCACGATGCAGAAGAAGTGGCCCGGCACCTGCTCGCCGACCCAGCGCAGCCATGCCCCCAGGTAGTTGCCGATGTGAGGATCGCCGCTGGGCTGGATGCCGCTGAGGACGCGGTGCACGAAGGTGGCTCTCCATCTCGAGGACGCGACTATCTTGCAGGGCAGGATACGGAGGGGAGCCTTGGATGTCAGACGGCTGGCCGTGACGGTCGACCTACGCCAGGCGACACGCGACGACGTCGCGGGGATCACTCAGCTGGTGTGCCATCTCGGCTACCCGACCGACGAAGCCGCGATGCGTGCCCGCCTCGATGCCATCTTTGCCATTCCCGAGCGTCTGACCCTGCTGGCCACCGACGGGGATGCGCTCGTGGGCCTTGCCGGAGGACTGCTGGACCGCTCCTACGAGTTTGACGGCTACGTCTGCCGGTTGACCGGACTGGTGGTGGACCCGAGCCACCATGGTCAGGGCATCGGGACCTTGCTGCTGGATGCCGTTGAGAACTGGGCGGCCGATCATGGCGCAGCGATGGTGACCTTGAACTGTGGCACCTGGCGTGATGCCGCGCATTGCTTCTACGAGCGTCGTGGCTACCGGCTGACCGGCTACCGCTTCCGCCGGGACCTGCGCTAGCCCTCGTCGGGTGCCAGATGCTGCGCCCCTTCGAGTATTCGGGTGCGCAGCGCGCCCTTTTCGGGCTCGTCCAGCCACGAGGCCTCGACGCCGTCGACGGCGATCTGCACCATGTCTACCCAGCCGTAACCGAACGCCTCGGCGGCCGAGCGGTACTCGTAGCCAAGGTCGAGCTCGGTCAGCGCCGGATCGTCGGTGTTGAGCGTGACCAGCAGGCCCGCCTCGCGCATCTGCGGAAACGGGTGCAACTCGAGGCGCTCCACCTTGTTGGCGATGCGGATGTTGGAGTTGGGGCAGACCGTCAACGGGATGCGCGCATCGGCGACGCGCGCCGTCAGTTCCTTGTCGTCCAGAATCGACAGACCGTGGTCGATCCGCTCGCAGCCGAGCACGTCCAGCCCGGCGGCGATGGTGGTGGGTGGCGTGTCCTCGCCCTGATGGGAGGTGCGGCGCAGGCGTTCCCGGCCGGCCAGCGCGAAGGCCTCGGCAAAGGCGGCGGGATCGACCCCGAGCTCTGTGGAGTCCAGCCCGATTCCCAGGACCCGCTCCAGGCCAGGGCTGCCGCCGCGACGCAGCTCCACCAGTCGGCGCACCATCTCCAGGCCTGGGCCGGGACCGTAGGCCCGGTCGATGTCGGCGATCAGCGCCACCCGCGCGCCGGTCTCCGCCTCGCCCGCGGCCAGACCCTCGCCCAATCCCGCAATGATCTCGCCCAGGTCCTGACCGGCGTCGAGGTGCCGCGCCGGGGTGAAGAACGTCTCGCGGTAGACCAGGCCGTGCGCGGCTCCGTCGACGACGCTCTCGTAGGCCAGCCGGGCCCAGTCATCGCGGTCACTCAGGACCGATTGCACCAGCCAGAAGACCTCGAGGAAGGTGTCCAGGCTGCTGTAGGCGTACAGCTCGGTGGGATCGGAGGTGGGCAGCGCCAGTCCGTTCTTGCGGGCCAGCTCCACGACCGTCCCAGGCCGCATGGTGCCCTCGACATGACAGTGCAGCTCAACCTTGGGCAACCGCTCCAGCGCCATCGCGACGTCCATGCACCCACCTCCCGCGAGGGGGTCAGCCTAACGGCGCGCCTTTAGGGGGAAGGTTGCGGGCGTCCGAACTCGCCCGGTCACGGCATCTCAAGTTGGACGCCCCATCGCTCGGCGTCTGTCGAGTCCAAGCGCGTTGGTGGCCGCGAGGGGCCGTCAACGGCCGCTCTGTCATGCCATGGCATGCCGGCCGTCCAGCGCCACGCCTTGGCCAGGGTCGTGACATACAGCTCGCTCCGCCTGTCACGGAATACCGCTCCCAGCTTCGCCGTCCCAAGGCCTCTAGAGCAAGCTCACCCTCGGCAGCCCCTGCCGACCAGAAAGAAGGGTTGGTCACGATTGTGTGACCGACCCTTCTTCTTGGGCTGATGCCGGGTCAGCGGCGCCCGCTACGTGTTCCCTCCACCTGTGTTCCGACTGTGACCTGAGCGCGTGTGCGCACACGAGCCTTTCGCCCAGTACCCATCCAAACCAATGCTCGACTGCTCATTGACCGATCCGAGGCAAGGGTTAGGTTCGGCCAGCGGGCGGGCGACGGTGTGTGCGCCCTGAGCCGTGCAGGCGAGGTGGCCGATGAGCGTTACGGGCGGGAGGATAACGCCGATGAGCGGAGTACGTCTGTCGCTGCAGGTCACCTGTTTCTCGCCGTCTATGCTTCAAATCTAGGGCGCGGGTCCGTCGTCAACCAGCGCCGCCAACCGTCCGAGAACCGCTGCTCCCCAAGGGCGGGCGAGGGTTCGAGCGTGGACTGGCCTACCGAAGATGGTTGATTGATACCACAGTGGTATCATCCTCGCCATGGCAATGACCGTG
>JACCVM010000224.1 GCA_013698135.1 Euzebyaceae bacterium
TGGTCACCGCCGAAGGCCCCGACGGCCTGTTCGCGCAGCTGGAGGTGCGCGCGCCACGCCTGGCGCGCGCCTGCCAGCGCCTCGGCGACGAGCACGCCACCATCGCCGAAGCCCTCACCGAGGCCGAACGGGCGCTGGCAGGCCCACCCGACGAGGCCCGCGAAGCGGTCTTGAGCGTGCTCGCGCTGTTGGCCCGGCATCGCCAAAGCGGCGCGGACCTGATGTACGAGGCTTATGCGGTCGACATCGGCGGCGAGGACTGATCCACCAGCTGGCGCACGGCTGCGGCGATGGCGCGGAACGCCTTGCCCCGGTGGGAGATCGCATCCTTGGCCTCGGCCGTCATCTCCGCCGTGGTGTAGCGCTCCCCGGACGGCTGGAAGATCGGGTCGTAGCCGAAGCCGTTGCTGCCCCGTGGTGCCTCGGCGAGGGTGCCGGCAAGGGTCCCGTGCGCGGTCCATTCACGGCCGTCCGGCGCGACCAGCGCGGCCACGCAGACGAACCGGGCGGTGCGGTCGGGCAGCCCGCCCAGCCGCTGCAGGACCAGTGCCATGTTGGCTTGGTCGTCGCCGTGGGCGCCCGCGTACCGTGCCGAGCGGACGCCAGGCTCGCCCCCCAGCGCCTTCACCTCGAGGCCGCTGTCGTCGGCGATGCAGGCGAGTCCGCAAGCAGCCACCGCGGCGTGGGCCTTGAGCAGCGCGTTCTCGGCGAAGGTGTCGCCGGTTTCCTCCACGTCGGGCAGCCCGAGCTGGGCGCCGGCAACCAGCTGGACGCCCGCCAGCGCCGGGTCAGCCGCCAGGATGCGACACAGCTCGAGCACTTTGGCCTGGTTGGAGGTGGCCAGGACCAGCCGCGCCGTCACGCGTTCGCCACCGCCGACTGCTGCACCTCGAACAGCGCCCGGCACCCGTGGATGGCCAGGTCGAGCATCCGTTCGAGCTGCGCCCGGCTGAACGGGTCGTGCTCGGCGGTGGATTGCACCTCCACGAAGCGTCCGTCGCCCGTCATGACCACGTTGCAGTCGGTGTCGGCGACGACGTCCTCGGCGTAGCACAGATCCAGCAGCGCCTCGCCCCCGACGACACCGACGCTGACGGCTGCCAGCGGCGTCAGCGCCGGCCGTGACGCTCGCAGTCCGCGGCGCACCATCTCGTCCATTGCCAAAGCCAGCGCCACCCACGCCCCGGTGATGGCGGCGGTGCGCGTCCCACCGTCGGCCTGCAAGACGTCACAGTCGACCGCAATGGTGTGCTCGCGCAGGTCGGCGAGGTCCACGGCGGCTCGCAGCGACCGCCCGATGAGCCGCTTGATCTCGTGGGTCCGGCCGCCGACGCGCCCGCGCGTCGACTCCCGCGCGGTGCGCTCGCTGGTGGCGCGGGGCAGCATCGCGTACTCGGCGGTCACCCAACCCAGTCCCGAGCCTTGCCGCCAGCGTGGGACGCCGGTGTCGAGGCTGGCCGCGCACAGCACCTGCGTGCGGCCGAAGCTGACCAGCGCCGAGCCTTCGGCGAACTCCTGCACGCCCGTGCGGATCGACACCGGCCGCAGGGCGTCGTTGCTGCGCCCGTCGCTGCGCGTCACAGCTCGATCGAGAACAGATCGGTGGCCACCAGAACCTCTCCGTCGTAGCTGCCGGCGGCCTCGGCGGCGGCCTCGGCCGGGTCGTTGGACGGGATGACGTGGGTGACCATCAGCCGAGCGGCCCCCGCGTCCGCAGCCTGCCGGCCGGCCTCGGCGCCGGTCATGTGAATGCCCGATGGTAGGGGACGGTGCCGCTCCAGCCACGTCGCGTCGCACAGGAACAGGTCGGCGTCGCGCGCGGCGTCGCTCAACGACGCCGTGGCGGCGCTGTCGGCGCTGTAGGCCACGACCACGCCGTCGGTCGTGATGCGCACCGCCAGCGTCTCCACCGGATGGTTGGCGGGAAACAGGTCAAGGGTCATCGGCCCCAGCTGCAAGCGCTCTCCCGCCGAGGCGGCGGAGAACTGGCAGCGGTTGGCGAACTCGCCGTCGTCGTTGACCACCTGCGCCAGGTGCTGCAGCGTCCCGCCCGGCGCGTACACGGGCACCGAGCGCGGCCCGTCGGGGTGGAAGCGCAACATGTAGTACAGCCCGTACAGGTCGGAGAAGTGGTCGGGGTGCAGATGGCTGATCAGCACCGCGTCGATGTCGGCGACGTCCCAGCGCTGCTGCAGGTTGCTCAGCGAGCCGTTGCCGCAGTCCACCAGCAGCCGGTAGCCCGGCGTCTCCAGCAGGTACGACGAGCACATGCGGGCCGGACCGGGATGGGTGCCAGCACAGCCGAGCACCGTCAGACGGACGCTCAACCACGGCCTCCGGAACGTTCCACGTCCACGGCGGTCAGGCGGGGACCCAGGAAACGGGCGCCGAGCTGGGCGAACGACGCCGGCGCGCCGCTGGCCACGAAGCGGTGCCCGGCGCGCACTGGCTCGCCGTGCGCCAACGCCCCCCGGTCGACCAGGTCGACAAACACCCGGCGAGCGGTCTCCTCGGCTGACGACACCAGGACGACACCACTTCCCATGACGTAGGTCAGCACCCCGGTCAGCAACGGGTAGTGCGTGCAGCCAAGGATGAGCGTGTCGACGCCCGCGGCCACCAGCGGGCCGAGGTAGTCCGCGGCGACATCGAGGACCTCCGGGTCGGTCGTGCGGCCCTGTTCGACCAGCTCCACAAAGCGTGGGCACGCCTGGCTGAAGACCTTGATGTCCTCGCCGACCTCGGCGACGGCCAGGTCGTAGGCGCCGGACTGCACGGTTCCGACGGTACCGATGACCCCGACCCGACCGTTGCGGGTCGCACGGACCGCCGTGTCCACCGCCGGCCGGATGACCCCGACGACCGGAACGTCGAAGTTCAGCGGTCCCGACGTCGACGGCTCGAGTGCCGCCGCGGTCGCCGTGTTGCACGCCGCGACGACCAGCTTGGTGTCCTGGGCGGCGAGCCAGCCCACGATCTCGGCGGTGAACTCCCGGACGGTGTCGAGGTCGCGGGGACCGTACGGTCCTCGGGCGGTATCGCCGAAGTAGACGATGCGCTCGTCGGGCAGCAGGTCCATCAGCGCCCGCGCCACCGTCAAACCACCGACGCCCGAGTCGAACACACCGATGGGTCGCGGATCCCCAGTGGGCGGGCGTGGCGTCGCCAGGCCACTGCGGTCGTCGGTCATCGCGGTCATCGCCGCGCAGTGTAAGGGCGAAGGTCAGCTGGTCAGGCCCACAGGGTCTGCGACAGGCCTGCGGCGATGTCGGCGACGTCGCCGGGCGCGTAGGCGCCGGTCGACAGGTACTTGAACCCGCCGTCAGGCGAGACGACGACCACCTTCGAGCCCTCGGCCAGGCGCCGGGGATCGCACACTCGCAGCGCCACGGACAGGGCAGCGCCGGTCGACACGCCGGCGAAGATCCCCTCGGCGGCGGCCAGGTCGCGGGTCGCCTGCAGTGCCTTGACCGAGTCGACCTTGATCCGCCCGTCGAGCACCGAGGTGTCCAGCACGGGGGGCACGAACCCCTCGTCGATGTTGCGTAGCCCGTAGACTTGGTCGCCGTACTCCGGCTCGGCGGCGAAGACTTTGATCGCCGGGTCGTGCTCTTTGAACCGCCGCCCGGCCCCCGTCAGGGTGCCGCCGGTGCCCAGACCAGCCACCAGCGCGCCGACATCGGGAAGGTCGCGCAGGATCTCCGGGGCCGTGGTCTCGTAGTGGGCTCGCGGGTTGGCGGGGTTGCCGTACTGGAACGGCATGTACAGGTCTGGGTCGTCGGCGGCCATCTCGCGCGCGAGCCGGACCGCACCGTTTGACCCCTCGCCGGCGGGACTGGAGACGATGTCGACGCCGTACAGCGACAACAGCATGCGCCGTTCCTGCGAGGTGTTCTCCGGCAGGACGCAGGTCAGCTTGTAACCCTTGGGTGCGCAGATGGCGGCCAGGGCGATGCCGGTGTTGCCCGAGGTCGGCTCCAGCACCCGGGAGCCCGGGTGCAGCTGACCGGCGCGCTCGGCAGCCGCGATGAGGTAGGCCGCGACGCGGTCCTTGACCGAGCCGGTCGGGTTGTGCCCCTCCAGCTTCAGGTACAGCGAGTACCCGGGCGGCGACATCGACGGCAGCCCGACCAGCGGCGTGCCGCCGACGGCCTGGCTGATGTCGCGGGCAGGCATTGCCGGTCAGCCCCCGGCGACGGCCGGAAGAATCGAAACCGTGTCGCCGTCGCGCAACGGTGTCTGGATGCCGCCGAGGAAGCGGACGTCCTCGTCGTTGAGGTACACGTTGATGAACCGGTGCAGCTGCCCGTCCATACCGACCAGCGCATCTCGTAGCCCCGCATGGCGATCGTCGAGGTCGTCGACCAGCTCAGCCAGCGTTGAGCCCTCCCCGCTCACCTTGGCCTCACCGTCGGTGTGCTTGCGCAGGACAGTGGGGATCCGCACATCGATGGCCATGGGTCCGACACGCTCCTGATGGTGGGAGTGGAGGAGTACGAGGCTAGCAATCCTCCGAGGACGGCGACTGCTACTCGGCGAAGACGGACTCGGAGAATCGGTTCGCGTAGCTGCGCAGGAGCAGGGACCAGTAGGCAACGGTGGCGTCCCCATGCGCGGTCTGCGCGTGCCCGGTCGCCAGATCGGCCAGCATCGCGACGAGCAGGTACCCCGCGACGCTGCTGGCCAGCCCCAGCCGCCGCAGGTGCCGCCGGAACGACCGTGCGGTCAGTTCGCCAAGCCAGTCGCCCTTGAGAAAGGCCCGGTGGAACGCGTCGAGGCGGTTGGGCGGCCCGTGGGCGACGGGAAGCGCCCGCGCGTAATGGTTCAACAGCAGGACCATGTCCACGATCGGCGTGCGCGACTGCGCTCCGCCCTCCCAATCGACGACCCGCAGCGTCGTCTGATCCAGCAGGCAGTTGGTCGTGCCCAGATCGCCATGGCCGGGCAGGAGCGGCAGGGCGAGCGGACCGATCGCCATCCCCCGCCGTTGGACGTGCTCGAGGAAGGCTCGCTGCCGGTCGCAAGGCTCGCCCAGGGCCGTTGTGACCCGCGTGACCACGGTGTCCGGCTCGATCGTCACGAAGTTGGCTGGCGGGCGGTTTTGCAGGCGGAACAGCCAGTCGAACAGCAGCTCGTGGTCCCGCGCGCTTGACCGTGCGGAAGGGCGAACTCGCTGGCGGAGCACGACGTTCAACGGGCGGCCGGACAGGCCGGTCTGGACCACGATGACCCGGCGTTTGCTGCGCACCAGACCCACCGGTCGCGGGACGGTGCCTGCCAGGTCCTCGCGGCGCTCCAGCGCGGTCAGGGCCTCGTGTTCGGCGACGAGTCGGCGGCGGTAACGGGCACTGTTGTCCACCTTGATCACGAGCGCAGGCGTCACCTGGCGGCTGGCGAACAGCGCCCACACCGCTCGTCCCTCACGACGGCTGCCCATCTGCACGGCGGTCGACGACGGCGGGACGTACGCGCCGATGTCGACGCCACCGCGGGCGCACTCTTTGAGGATCCGCTCGATCATCGCGCCACCTGCCGCTCCACCCGACGTGCCCGAAGGCCGAGGGCCGGGAACAGCGTCAAGGCCATTGTTCGACTGGGTATGCGGCGCAGGAAGCGGGCGCGCAGCAGGCCGCTGACGTTCAGTGGCAGGTAGGCGCGCTCCACGTACCAGCGCAGCGCCTCGTTGCTGGTGGCCGGTACCAGGTGACGCGGATTATGCAGGCCGGGACGGATGGCGTACTGCTCGACCACCGCAAACCCCGCGGCCTGCAGCAGCCGCCGACCATGGCGCAGCGTCAGCGCGGCCTTGTCGCGTGGCGCGTACCAGCGCGCCCTCGCGGCAAGAAACAGGTGCCCGCCGGGCCGCACGATGCGGTGCATCTCCCGTGCGAGAAGGTAGCGCTGCGACATGCGCAGGGCCGGGATGATGAGGTGATCTGCCCACTCGTCGGCCAGCGGCACGGCCTGACCCGAGTCGACGATCACCACGTCGCCGCCAAGCGGGCTCGCCTCGCTCTGGGCGGGCGTGATGAGGGACATGGTTTCGACGCCAAGGCCCCGAGCGGAACGCACCACCTCCGGGCTGGAGCCGACGACCAGGAGCCGATCGCCCGGGCCAAGCGGCAGCGCGAAGCACAGCGAACGCGGATTTCGCAGACCGACCGAACCCTCCAGCGCTCGAAGCATGCGCGCGGCATCGTCGCTCACGCCGGTCCCCCGGGACCGCTTGTCCCCTCGTGCGCCTGCCATTCCATGGCTGCAACGTCGCCCAGCCATATGAGCGCCTCCTAAGGCGCTCATGAGAAGATTCACATCCTGTTAACCGACGTTGTGCTGGTGGAACCGACTAGCGCTTGCCGGCTGGAGCCTCGGCGCCGTCGAGGAAGACGGTCCGCTCGGTGATCTTGCCGTCGACGATGTCAAAAGCGCGCAGCACCGGATCCTCGGGATCCTGCAGCGACGCGATGAGGAACACGGCCTGCGGGTTGAAGCCGGCCTGCTCGACGTCGGTCGGCGAGGGAAACGCCTCGGTGTGCGTATGGCTATGGAAGATGCCCAGACCAAGGTTCGGGCTCTGGTCGATCTTCAGGTACGGCTTATGCATCGCCTCGCGGTCCATGGTGTAGGAGGTCATCGAGCGGTCGGCGTTAGGAATCGGGTAGAAGGCGTCCGCCCGGTCGCCGCTGAAGGCCAACAGACCACAGACCTCGTAGGGCGCGTCGCTTCGCGCATGGGCCACTAGGGCGTCAAAGGTCCGTCGGTCGAGGTCGATCCGCCCGTGGATCTCCGCCCGCGTCACTGCCACGTGCCCCAACGCCAGAGACGCATTGCTACCGTCATCGCTATCCCGTCGTCAGTTGCTACCGCCTGCCCTTCGCCACGCACAGCTCACTTGGCCCGTCCTCACCCTGGTCGTGGCCCGCGCCACGGTAGCGCCATCGCGGGCTCCGCGTCGCGAGCGGGTGCGGTTTCGGACGTAGCTGTCCGCAACCGCACCCGCTCGGATTGGGCCCGCCGAGCAAGGCAGGACAGGGAGGCACGGCGACCAAGCGGGGTTCAGCGCAGCCGGATCCGGCCGGAACCTTCGGTGACGGTGCCGATGATCGCCGCGTCGTGGCCGCTCTCGCGCAAGCGGTCCACGGCAGCGGCTGCCATACCGGCGGGGGCGCCGAACAGCAGGCCGCCTGAGGTCTGCGCGTCGGCCAGCAGGGTGATGGTCAGGTCGTCGATGTCGCCGCTGTCGAGGCGCGGTCTGACCCACGCCAGGTTGCGCTCGGTCCCGCCCGGCACCATGCCGCCGGCGGCGAGTTCGCGGGCACCGGGTAGCAGCGGCACAGCGTCGACGTCGATCTCGGCGTCCACACCCGAGGCCTCCACGACCTTGCGCAGGTGCCCGAGCAAGCCGAACCCCGTCACATCGGTCGCCCCGGTGGCTCCGGCGGCCAGCGCCGCGGCCGCCGCCTGCGCGTTGAGCCGCGTCATCGACGCCACCGCCGCGTCGACCACCGCTGGCGATGCCTGCGCGCGCTTGATCGCCGTCGCCACCACCCCGACGCCCAACGCCTTGGTCAGGACCAGGGACTGGCCGGCGCGGACTCCGGCGTTGGTCAGGATCCGATCGGGATGGACCTCGCCGACGACGGCCTGGCCGAACTTCGGTTCCGGATCGTCCACCGTGTGGCCACCGGCGACCACCCAGCCCCCCTCCAGCGCCGCCTGTGCGGCGCCGGCCAGGACCTCGTCGAGGACGGTCAGGGGCAGCTCGGCCGCATTCCAGCCGACGACGTTGAGCGCGAACAGCGGCCGCCCGCCCATGGCATAGATGTCCGAGGCTGCGTTGACGGCCGCGATCCTGCCCCACAGGCGGGCGTCATCGACCACGGGCGTGACAAAGTCGACCGTGGCCACCAGGGCGCGGTCGGCATCCAGCCGCCAAACCGCCGCGTCGTCACCGGTGTCGGTGCCGACGAGCAGGTCAGGGGCGGCGACGGGGGTCAGGTGGCGCAGGACCTGCGCCAGCTCGCCGGGGGCGAGCTTGCACGCTCACCCAGCGCCGTGGCTGAACTCGGTCAGGCGTCGAGTTGCAGGGTTCACATCGCTCCAGGGG
>JACCVM010000240.1 GCA_013698135.1 Euzebyaceae bacterium
GGCCACTGCCCACCGGCTGGGTCTGCTCAACGTGGCCGCGCGCGACGGGCTGGGCCTGGCGCCCGGGCTCGGTGCCGCCCGCGAGCTGGCCGACCTGGCCGACGGCTTGCTGGCCGCCGCGCTGCACCACGTCGCCGACGGGCGGGCAAGGGTGTCGGTCATCGCCCTGGGCAAGCTCGGCGGCCGTGAGCTGAACTACGTCTCCGACGTCGACGTGATCTTCGTCGCCGAGGGGAACATGGTCGCCGCAACGCGCACCGTTGAAGACCTGCTGCGGCTGCTGGGAGAGGTGACGCCGGCGGGGCGGGCGTACGAGGTGGATCCGAACCTGCGACCGGAGGGCCGCGACGGCCCGCTGGTGCGGTCGCTGGATGCCTACCGCGCCTACTACCAGCGCTGGGCCAAGACCTGGGAGTTCCAGGCCCTGCTCAAGGCACGCCCGATCGCCGGGGACCGAGCGGTCGGCGTGGCGTTCATGGCGATGGCCGAACCGTTCGTATGGCCGGACCGCCTCAACGGTGAGGCCGTCGAGGAGATCCAGCGGCTCAAGGCCGTGGTCGAACGCTCCGCGTCGGTCGTCCGCGCCGGCCACCGGCAGGTCAAGCTCGCCCCTGGGGGCCTGCGCGACATCGAGTTCGCGGTGCAGCTGTTGCAGTTGGTGCACGGCCGCCATGACCCAAGCCTGCGCAGTCCCAGCACGCTGGACGCCCTGGCCGCCCTGGCCGCCGGCGGCTACGTGGGCCGCTCCGACGCCGCCGCCTTCGCCGACGCTTACGTGTTCTTGCGCACCGTCGAGCATCGCCTGCAGCTGATGCGCCTGCGGCGGACCCACACCCTGCCGCAGCGTCCCGACGAGCGACGGCGCCTGGCCCGCTCGATGGGCTTCGCGGGAGCAGACGCGCTCGACCGCTTCGACACCGAGCTGCGGCGGGTGCAGGGCCTGGTGCGCACGCTGCACGCCAAGTTGTTCTACCGACCGCTGCTGTCGCGCTTCGCCGAGCTGTCGGCGGTAGAGCAACTGCTGCGGGGCGCCGGCAGTCGGCTCGACGAGATCGCGGTCGGCGAGCGGCTGGTCGCGCTGGGCTTTCCCGACCCTGCGCAGGCGGTCGCACACCTGGAGGCGATGGCCAGCGGGGTGACCCGCCGGGCGCGGATGCTGCAGATCGCACTGCCCGCGGTGTTGCCGACGTTGGCGTCGGCCCCCGACCCGGGCGGTGGTCTGGCGGCGCTGCGGTCGTTGACCGATCGTGCAGGAGACGCACCGGAGCTGCTGCGCACGTTGCGCGACAACCCTCCGGTGGCCGACCTGCTGGCGCAGGTGCTGGGCGCAAGCCCACTGGTCGGCTCGTGGCTGGAGCGGCAGCCCGAGGTGATCGGGGCGTTGAGCGACCTCACGGTGCTCGCACAGCGGCGCGATGCTGCGGCCTACCGGCGGCTGGCCGAGGGGTTGTTGCGGCGGGGCCACGACGCCGACGAGGCGGCCGAAGCGTTGCGGCGGCTGCGCCGACGGGAGGTCGCGCGCACGGCCGTGCGTGACCTGGCAGGGATGGCCGACGTGGTCGACGTCGCCGTCGAGCTGTCAGGCCTCGCCGAGGCGTGCCTGCAGGCGGCGGTGGAGCTGGTGGTCCCAGACGGCGTTTCGCTCGCAGTCGTGGGGCTGGGCAAGCTCGGCGGCTGCGAGCTCGGCTACGCAAGCGACCTTGATGTGCTGCTGGTCGCCGAGCCCACCGAGGCCTGGCTGGACGCGGAGCGCGCCGCCGAGCGACTGCTGCCCCTGCTGTCGGGGATCACCCCGGAGGGCCAGGCCTTCAAAGTCGACGTCAACCTGAGGCCGGAGGGCAAGGACGGCCCCCTGGTGCGCACGCTGGCGTCCTACCGCGGCTACTACCAGCGCTGGGGCGAGCCCTGGGAGCTGCAGGCGTTGACCCAGGCCCGCCATGTCGCCGGCGACCGGTCGCTTGGCGAGGCCCTGGTGGCGTCACTGTCGGACCTGGTCTACGCCTTGCCGGTGCCGGCCGACCGCTTGACGGCGGTGCGACAGATGAAGGCGCGGGTGGAGCGGGAGCGGGCCGGCGGGAGTCGCTCGAAGGTCCGGCGCACCCGCCCGTCACCTCGCCGTGCCGATCTCAAGCTCGGTCCCGGCGGGCTGGCCGACGTCGAGTGGACGGTGCAGCTGTTGCAGCTGCGCCATGGTGGCCGCTTGCCTCGCGTCCGGCGGCCAGGCGCCCTGTCCGCGCTGGAGGCCTGTGCCGCCGAGGGTCTGATCGGCGCCGCGGACGCCGAGTGGCTGACGCAGGGATGGCGGTTCCAGACCCGCCTGCGCAATACGTTGTACCTGGCGGCACTGCGCGACACCGACCGGCTGCCGGGCGCCGGAGCCGACCTCGAACGGGTGGCGCGGATGCTCGGGTACGACCGGCCCGGCGCCCAAGCACTCAGTGAGGATCTGCTGCGCGTCACCCGCCGGGTCCGCCGGGTCCACGAACGCCTCTTCTACCGTTGACACCACGGCGGTCCCCGTCGGCTGTGCTACACTCCGCGCCGGCGCCCTGACCCTGAGTCGTCAGCTGCGGACTGGCACTGGCGCGCTGCTCCCTGGCGGTGACATGTGGGGCCCCCGGGTTTGCGAGGAGACCCGCGTGACCGTTGGACACCACCTCACCGACGCCATGACTCGCTTCGCCCGCACGTTCCTGGGCGACTACGACGTCGGTGAAGTGCTGTACGAACTGTCGGAGACCGTCGTGGATGTCCTCGGCGTCGATGCCGCCGGTGTGTCGATCGCCGACGCCGACCGGCTGGAGTTCGTCACCGCGACCAACGAGCGCAGCATCCAACTCGAGCGCCTGCAATGCGACCTGCAGGACGGCCCCTGCACCGACGCCTGGCGTAGCCGGCAGCCGGTTCTGGTCTCCGACCTGGAGACCGTGCGGGCCTGGCCCGCCTACCGGCCTGGGGCGCTTGAAGCCGGCGTGCGCGCCGTTGCCGCGCTGCCACTGACCGCCGGCGACCAGACCGTCGGTGCGCTGGACGCCTACAGCGCCACGATCCGCCAATGGGATGCGGCGACCGTGTCCGCCGGACGGGTGCTGGCGGACATGGCCACGCTGTACATCGTGCACACCCGCCAGACCCAGGACGCGAGGACGCTGAACGAGCGCCTGCAGCACGCGCTGGATGCCCGAGTCGTCGTCGAACAGGCCAAGGGCGTAATCGCCCAACGCCACGGCAACGTCGACACGGCGTTGGAACGGCTGCGGTCGTACGCCCGGACAAATCGGCAGCCGGTGCACGAGGTTGCCCGCCGAATCGTGGACGGCGCCCTGCGGCTTTGATCGGCCCATTCGGCTCCCCACGCAGGCCGTCTATGCTCCTCCGTCGTGCAGGCAGACGAGGCGTTCGATGGTGAGGTGCGAAGCCATGCTGCTCACCGGCTGCAGGGCCTCGGCGAACGGCTGTTGGGCAGCCTGCTCGATCGGGCGCACTGGTCGCCTCCGGACCTCGTGGCGACGCTGATCGCCGAGGAGGTCGCCTACATCGGCGGGCGCGACGTCGCTATCTACCTGCAGGACTATGACCAGCTGACGTTGGTGCCGCTGCCCGGCGATGGGCTGGAGGACAACGGCTCCGAGGCCATCGACGGTTCCTTCGCCGGGCGCGCGTTCAGCAGCGATCTCCCGGTCGAGCGGCCAGAGCCCGATGGCGTGCGGCTGTTCCTGCCGATGTTGGACGGCAGCGACCGGGTCGGCGTGCTGGCCTATTCCCTGAGCGCCGTTGGCGCCGCAGACCGCCAGCTGGCTGGCTGGCTGGCGGGGCTGGTGGCGAATCTCATTGTCACCAAGGGCTTGTACACCGATCACTTCTTCCTCACGCGACGGCGGCGGCCAATGCGGCTGGAAGCCGAGATGCAATGGCATCTGCTGCCGCCGCTGACGATGGAGACCCCACAGGTCGGGGTCGCCGGCATCCTCGAGCCTGCCTACGAGGTGGGTGGGGACAGCTTCGACTACGCGCTCAACGGCCAAACCTTGCACGTGGCGATCATCGACGCGATGGGACACGGGTTGAACGCCGCGATCATGGCGACAGTGTCGGTTGGCGCGTACCGCCACGCCCGCCGGGCGGGCGTGGGGCTGGCCGACCTGTACGCCGCGATGGACAGCGCGGTGGCGGAGCAGTTCGGCGAGGACACGTTCGTCACCGCGCAGATGGCACAACTGGACTGCGGCACCGGCCGCCTGTCGTGGGTCAACGCCGGCCACCACCCGCCGCTGCTGCTGCGCAGGCGCCGGGTGCTGGGATCGCTGAACAGCGAGACGACCCTACCCGTCGGCTTCGGAGGGGCGGCGCCGCAGATCAGCGAGGTGCAGCTGGAACCGAACGACCGCGTGCTGCTGTTCACCGACGGCGTCATCGAAGAGCGCATGCCCGACGGCGAGCGCTTCGGGCAGCACCGCCTCGTCGATCTGGTCGGACGCGTCAGCCTCGAGGAACTGCACGTCCAGGAGACCGTCCGTCGTCTGTCGCACTCCCTCATGCGCGAGCGGGGCGGTGCCACCAGCGACGACGCCAGCCTGTTCCTCCTCGAGTGGCGACGCACGGACAGCATCTGAGCGTCGCGCCGAGAATGCCGCCGAACCGACGCCGCTGTACGCCTACAGCGACTGGATCACCACGTCGGGATGGTCGCCAGCGAGCGCCTCGAGGTCGCCTGGGCCGCCGGTGAGGATCACCCCGCCACCCGGCACCGATCGCAGACGCCACGACGACGGCATCGACGGTGGCGTTGGAGCGCGCGGCGCCGAGCAGCGCTCCGGCGAGCCGGCCGGCGTCGGGCTCCTCGTCGCGCTCACCGCCGGCATCGCCTCCCAGCAGGTGACCAACGGAGCCGATGGCGCGTTCGACCGTCCGAGCGTGTCGCTGCTCTTCACCGCCGAGCAGACGGTCGTTGCCGCCAGGGACCTTGAGCACGTCGGGATTGTCGCGCAGCCGCTCGTGGAGCGCGTTGCGCGACACAAGTTCGACCGGGCGGCCAAGAAGCTCCGACAGCTCATCAGCGAGCTTTTCGACGTCCCAGCCAAGACGCGCTCCTGGCTGTTCAGATCCCGGCTTCGCTCCATTCCTGCGCCTGGGCCTCGTACGTCAGATGTCGTAGTACAGGTGGAACTCGTGGGGGTGCGGGCGCAGGCGGATGGGGCTGACCTCGTGGTCCATCTTGTAGACGACCCAGGTCTCCAGCAGGTCCTCGGTGAACACGTCGCCTTCCAGCAGGAACTCGGAGTCGTCCTCCAGGGCGGCCAGCGCCTCCTCCAGGCTGGCGGGGACGCTGGGCAGGTCCAGCAGTTCAGCAGGGGGGAGCTCGTAGATGTCCTTGTCCACGGGGTCGGGTGGCTCGATCTTGTTGCGCACCCCGTCCAGGCCGGCCATGAGCATCGCCGAGAACGCCAGGTACGGGTTGCACGACGGGTCGGGGACGCGAAACTCGACGCGCTTGGCCGCCGGTGACTTGCTGACCAGCGGGATGCGGCACGCCGCAGAGCGGTTGCGCTGGCTGTAGACCAAGTTGACCGGGGCCTCGTAACCGGGCACCAGGCGCCGGTAGGAGTTGGTGGTCGGGTTGGTGAAGGCCAGCAGGGCCGGCGCGTGCGCCAGCAGCCCACCGATGTACCAACGGGCGGTGTCTGACAGCTGGGCGTAGCCCTGCTCGTCGAAGAACAGCGGCTCGTCGCCGTTCCACAGCGACATGTGGGTGTGCATCCCCGAGCCGTTGTCGCCGAAGATTGGCTTGGGCATGAACGTCGCTGTCTTACGGTGGCGCAGCGCCGTGTTCTTGATGACGTACTTGAACAGCATCAGCTTGTCGGCGGTGCGCAGCAGGGTGTCGAAGCGCATGTCGATCTCGGCCTGGCCGGCGGTGCCGACCTCGTGGTGCTGCACCTCGATCTCGATGCCGGCCCGCTCCAGCTCCAGCGTCATCTCCGAACGCAGGTCCTGGTAGTGATCCGTGGGCGGGACGGGGAAGTACCCCTCCTTGTGCCGCGGCTTGTACCCGAGGTTGGGCCCCTCGTCCCTCCCGGAGTTCCACTGGCCCTCCACGGAGTCCACGTAGTAGTACGAGGACCGGGCCGTGGTGTCGAAGCGCACGTCGTCGAGGATGAAGAACTCGGCCTCGGGACCGAAGTAGGCGGTGTCGGCGATCCCTGTCCCGCGCAGGTACTGCTCGGCCTTCTGGGCGATGTAGCGGGGGTCGCGGCTGTAGGACTCCCCGGTGATGGGGTCGCGGACGAAGCAGTTGAGGTTGATCGTCGGGTGTGCCCGGAAGGTGTCGATGACCGCCGTCTCCGGGTCGGGCACCAGGATCATGTCCGATTCCTGGATCTCCTGGAAGCCGCGGATCGACGAGCCGTCGAAGCCGAGGCCGTCGGTGAACACCTCAGCGGACAAGGTGTGCGCCGGCACAGTGAAGTGCTGCATCAGGCCCGGGAGGTCGCAGAAGCGCAGGTCGACGAAGGCGATCTGTTCGTCAGAGATCATCGAGAGCACGTCGTCTGGGCTGGCCAAGGGGGAGTCCTTTCTGCGGCTGCGCGCCCGGTCGAGCACGCGGGGAGGCTACGGAACCGGCGTGTCCGCGGGGTTGCGCGGAGGTTTCCTCGGTGTTACGTCGGCTCGCTGGTGCCGTCATGGCCGGACGCGGCGGCCGCGGGCGCCTTGCGCTCCGAGTCGTTGCGCATCCACACGGTCCGCTGGGGGAAGGGAATCTCGATGCCCTCGGCGTCGAAGGCGTCCTTGATCCGCCGGCGCAGCTCGCGGTTGACCTCCCATTGCCGGGCCGGCTGCACCTTCAGCACCATGCGCAGGGTCACCTGGTCGGCGTCGAACCGCTCCAAGCCCCAGACCTCGGGCTCTTCGATAATGAAGGGCCCGAACTCCTGGTCCTGCCACAGCCGGTCGGCCACCCGCTTGAGCACGCCGGTGGCGTGGTCGACGTTGGTGTCGTAGGCCACGCCGATATCCAGCAGCGAACGTGCCCACTGCTGGGACTTGTTGCCAGCGGTGCGGATCTCACCGTTGGGTACGTGCCACACCGTGCCCTCGAGGTCGCGGATGCGGGTCGTCCGCAGGGAGATCGCTTCGACGGTGCCCGAGGCACCCGGGCTGCCGATCGAGTCGCGCAGGTCGACGATGTCGCCGATGCCGTACTGATCCTCCAGGATGACGAAGATCCCGGCGAGGAAGTCCTGCACCATCCGCTGCGCGCCGAAGCCGAGGGCCACACCGGCGATGCCCGCGCCGGCCAGCAGCGGCCCGAGCTGGAAACCGAGCGCGCCGATGACCAGGAACGTGGCGATCGCCCACACGAAGAACGTGGACACGCTGTTGAGCACCCCACCGACCGTCTCGGTGCGCATGGCGGCGCGTGACAGGTCCATGGGCGAGGTGTCCGCCAGCGGGGCGCGCCGCTGCAACCGGCCCAGGCGCTGGACGCCACCGGTGGCGAGCCGCCGGGTGAAGCGCTTGATCGCCCGCTTCAGCACCCGGTTGAGCAACCAGGCGACGATCAGGACGGCGACGATCTTCAGCAGCGCCGGAACCGCGTCGCCGGCCAGCGACGCCGCGATCCGGTTGTTCGTCACGCGCAGCACGGTGGCGCAGATCGGGTTGATCGATCCACCGTCCTCGCCACTGCTGCCGCAGATCCGCGGCAGCTGTGTGTCGCTGATCTGGGCGAACAACTGAGCCGGGAAGAGTTGAACGCCCATCGCTATTGGCGCGGCTAGGACTGTTCGACCAGGGCGGCCTGCGGCCTGGCCCACGCTCCGGCGTTCTGCGCCTGGCGGCCCGCGCGATACGACGAGCGCACCAGCGCGCCCGACTCGACGTGGTCGAAGCCGAGTTCCCGCCCGTAGTGGTCGTAGCGCAGGAACTCGGCCGGCTCGACGAAACGCTGCAACGCCAGGTGCTTGTGCGTCGGCTGCAGGTACTGCCCGATGGTCAGGATCTGGCAGCCCACCGCGCGAAGGTCTCGCATCGTCTCGCGGACCTCATCTTCGGTCTCGCCCAACCCCAGCATCAGATTGGACTTGGTGGCGGCGTCCGACCATTGCCGAGCGCGGTCGAGCAGCCGCAGGCTGCCGTCGTAGTCGAAGGCGGGCCGCACGTGGCGGAACAGCCGGCGCACCGTCTCCAGGTTGTGGGCCAGCACCTCGGGCTTGGCGTCGATCACCATCCGCAGCAGATCAAGATCTCCGTGAAAGTCGTCGATGAGCAGCTCGACGCCGCAGTGGGGGAGCCGGGCGTGGATCTGCCGGCAGGTCTCTGCGTACAGCCAGGCGGCCTTGTCGGGCAGGTCGTCACGGGCCACGCCGGTCACGACCGCGAAGTGCAACCCCATCTCAGCCACGGCCTCGGCGACGCGGCGCGGTTCCTCACGGTCGTAGCGCTTAGGCCTACCCGTGGCGATCTGACAGAAGCCGCAGCGGCGCGTGCAATCCTCACCGCCGATGAGGAAGGTGGCCTCTCGGTCCTCCCAGCACTCGTGGATGTTGGGGCAGCCAGCTTCCTCGCAGACCGTGTGCAGCGACAGACCGCGCATCGTGTCTTTGATGTCGCGGTAGTTGGGGCCGGCCAGCGGCGCCGCCTGCTTGAGCCACGACGGCTTGCGCTGG
>JACCVM010000012.1 GCA_013698135.1 Euzebyaceae bacterium
GATCCATGTCGACGGCTCCGTGGATCCCGCGCGCGACATCGAGGTCATCGACACCGAGCTGCTCCTCAAGGATTTGGAGACGGTCACCAAGCGCGCCGAGCGCGCGGTGCGCGGCGCCCGCACGGGCGACAGAGCTGCGGTGCGCGAGGCCGAGGTCGTCCGAGGCCTGCAAGGCCACCTCGAGTCCGGCCGGCCGGCGCGCAGCTTCACCGGTGAGGGCGCGGCGGCGGTGATGCGCGAGGTGGGGCTGCTCACCGCCAAGCCCGTGCTGTTCGCCGCCAACGTCGCCGAGGCGGAGCTGGGCGGCAACGCCTACGTCGACGCGGTCCGTGTCCTGGCCGACAAGGAAGGCGCCGAGGTGATCGTCCTGGCGGCCGAAGCCGAGGCCCAGATCGCCGAGCTCGACCCCCCGGAGCGCGCCGACTTCCTGGCCGACCTGGGCTTGGAGCGTTCGGGACTCGACCAGCTCGTTCACGCCGCCTACCACCTGCTCGGCCTGGTCACGTTCTTCACCGCCGGGCCGAAAGAGGCGCGAGCCTGGACGGTGCGCAGCGGCACCCTCGCACCCCTGGCAGCCGGCGAGATCCACTCCGACATCCAGCGCGGCTTCATCCGCGCCGAAGTCATCACCTATGACGACTACGCGGCGCTGGGCAGCGAGCAGGCGGTCCGCGACGCCGGGAAGCTGCGGGTGGAAGGCAAGGACTACCTGATCCGCGACGGCGACGTGGTGCACTTCCGGTTCAACGTCTGAAATAGGCATTCCACCGCAGATCAAGGCTTCACCCTCCTCCTGGGGCACGGACGGCGCTCACGATGCCCAGGCAGTGTCCGCCGCTCGACGCGTCCGACTCTCCAAGTCGGCATCAGATGGCCGTACGTGGAGAGGACCAGCGCCGCGTTGTGTGCCCCATCGGCGACGGCGACCACCGACTTCAGGTCGACATGTTCGGTGGCCAAGTCGCCGAACCCCCACCAGCTGCACGAATTGCTAGACAAGCTGGGGACGTTCGACGAGGGCTTCACCGGCTGGTCTGACGCTGAGATCAAGGGGATCGCCGCTCCGACGTCGATCACCGTGGGTGACTGCGACTTGGTCACCCTGGTCGGGACCCGGCCCGCGGTTCCTCTTCAACCTCTGACCCGCCATTCGCTGCGGTAGGCCGTCGCCACGGCGGCTGCCAGGGCGAATGCGGCCGCGCTGATGGCGAGCGCTTGCCACAGCGACGGGTCGGCGGGATCAAGCCCGTCAACCGCGACGAGGACGGCGACGAGGTAGACCGCGACCGCGACGTGCCACAGCACGGTGCCGATCACGAAGCCGCGCGCGACCTTGCCGTGGCGACGCCAGGCGAGCACGACGGCAGTCACTGCCAGCAAGAGGATGACGACCGGCAGCAGCTCAGCGCCCGCCATGAGACTGCTGAAGTCACCGGGTGGCGTGGCGATCCCCAAGGAGACCAGCGCCTCGTCGCCGAAAGCGACCAGCAGTGCCAGCACTTCCAGCACCAAGACCGCAGCCACCAGGTGCCGCTGGTTCACGATCGCTCCCTTTGCTCGCGGAACTCCCTTTGCTCGCGGAACCGGTATGACGTCCGGCGGAGCGCCAGCGTTCCCGTCGCCGGCGCCGGCCGAGCGCGCACGGTTGCGCGGTCACTGCGGCGCGCACAGCCCCCAGGCCTGCACACGAGCACCGGTGCAGTCGTTCTCCACGTAGTCCATGCCCGCCCCCTCGGCGATCCGGCGGGCCTCGGGTGAGCTGATGCCGAGCTGGAGCCACAAGGCGGGTGCCCCGACGTCGACGGCTTGGCGCGCCACCCCAGCGCACTCGGCGCTGGGCCGGAACACATTCACCAGGTCGACCGGCTGGCCGATGTCGGCCAAGGTTGGGTAGGCGGGCTCGCTGAGGATCTGCGAGGCGGTGCGGTGCACCGGGATGACGCGGTAGCCGGCGGCCTGCAGGATCGCGGGGATGCGGTGCGCCGCCTTGTGCGGCTGCGTCGAGCAGCCGACAACGGCGATGGTGCGCACG
>JACCVM010000027.1 GCA_013698135.1 Euzebyaceae bacterium
TTGCTGCACAGCCATGTCCTGGTCGCAAACGTCGGGCAGGCGGTGGACGACGGTCGCTGGCGGACGTTGGACGCCCGGCAGTTGTATCGGCACGCCAAGACCGCCGGTTATCTGTATCAGGCGCAGCTGCGCCACGAGCTGACCCGTGCTCTCGGCGTCGAGTGGCTGCCGGTGGTGCACGGCTGCGCTGACATCGACGGGGTCCCGCGTGTGGTGGTGGTGGCGTTCTCGCAGCGCCGCGTCGAGATTGAGGCGCGGATGGCCCAGCGTGGCGAGTCGTCGGCGAAGGCTGCGCAGGTCGCGACGCTGGACACGCGACGAGCCAAGGGCGACGCCGGCGACCAGGCCACCCTGCGGAGGAACTGGCGGTCCCGCGCGGCCGCGCTGGGGTTCACCGCCCGAGACGTGAGTCTGCTGTTGGGCCGGTCGGTGCCGCTGCCGCTGGACGCCGCGGAGGCCAGCCGTATCGTCGGGGAGTTGGCAGGCCCGTCTGGTTTGTCGGCGCAGGCGTCGTCGTTCACCGCCACCGATGTGCTGCAGGCTTGTTGTCAGCGGCTGCCGGCGGGCGCGGCGGTGGAGGAGGTGGAGGCGCTCGCGGCTGCGGTGCTCGATCCTGCGGCGGGGGTGGCGGTGCGGCTGCTCGACCCGGACACGGCCACAACCGGGGACGTGATCCGCCGCGGCGACGGCCGCCTCGTCCCCGTCCCAGACAACGTGCGCTACTCGACGCCACAGCTGCTGGCCCTGGAGGCGGACATGCTCGCCCGCGCGGTCGCGCGCCGCGACGCCGGCGTCGGGATGGTCGATCGCGACATCGTCGACAGGGTGTTGGTTGAAAGGTCTTCTCTGAGCGGTGAGCAGCGTGAGATGGTGGCGGCGTTGACGACCAGCGGCGCCGGTGTCGAGGTGGTGGTGGGCAAGGCGGGTGCTGGTAAGACCTACGCGTTGGACGCCGCCCGCGCTGCCTGGCAGACCGCGGGCCACACCGTAATCGGCTGTGCGTTGGCGGCGCGTGCCGCCGCCGAGCTGGAAGCCGGGGCGGGGGTCGACAGCTACACCGTCGCCGGGTTGCTCGCCGACGTCGAGCGGGCCGGCGCCAGCCGCTGGCTGGGCGCCTCGACGGTGGTCGTGGTCGACGAGGCTGGCATGGTCGGCACCCGCACCTTGGCCCGCCTGTTGGGCCATGCCGAAACGGTGGGTGCCAAGGTGGTGCTGGTCGGCGACCACCGGCAGCTGCCGGAGATCGACGCTGGCGGCGGGTTCCGCGGCCTCGCCGCTCGTCTCGACGCGATCCAACTCGTGGACAACCGCCGTCAAGGCGCGGTCTGGGAACGCGCCGCCCTGAATGAGCTGCGCGACGGGAACCCGAGCGTGGCGTTGGCCGCCTACACCGCTCACGCCCGTATCGTCGTCGCCGACAACGCCGACGTTTGCCGTGAGCAGCTCGTCAGCGACTGGTGGGCCGCCACCGCCGACCAGCTCGACGCGCGCGACGTCACCGCCGGCGTGGGCACCGTCGGGGTGATGGTCGCCGCGCGTCGCAGCGACGTCGATGACCTCAACGAACGCGCCCGCCGTCGCCTGGCCGCCACCGGCCGCCTGACCGGACCGGCCGTCACCGATTCCGGCGGCCGTGACTTCCAGAGCGGCGACCAGGTGATGGCGTTGCGCAACGACCGGCGGCTGGGGGTGATCAACGGCAGCCGCGGGACCGCCACCGCCGTCGACTCCGACCAGCGCAGCGTCACCGTCCGCCTCACCGACCACCGCCAGGTGATCCTGCCCGCCGGCTACCTCGACGCCGGGCACCTGACCCACGGCTACGCCATCACCGGCCACAAAGCCCAAGGCCTGACCACCGATCAGGCGTGGGTCCTCGGCTCGGACAACCTCTACCGCGAATGGGGGTACGTGGCGATGTCCCGCGCCCGTCACAGCACTCGCCTGTACTTGGTGGATCATCGCGGCAACAACCACACTCGTGTTCTGCCGCGCCGACGGCTCAGCATTCAACCCGGAAGCGGTCAGCCGGCACTTCATGCACCGCGTGGCAGCCGTGGGTCTCCCCAACATCGGCATCCACGGT
>JACCVM010000049.1 GCA_013698135.1 Euzebyaceae bacterium
CGGCGACGGCGTGCCGTCGGGCGTTCAGCGGCTCGGCGTGGCGCTGGAGCCTGACGAGCAGTGGGAGCGCAATGCGCACACCAGCGGTGTGGAGGACCCGCGGATCACCTTCGTCGACGACCTCGATGTCTATGTCATGACGTACGCGGCGTACGGGCCTCTGGGACCGCGCATCGGGCTGGCGGTCTCGGTCGACCTTGACAAGTGGCAGCGGCTGGGACCGGTGACGTTTTCCTACGCGCCGGCGCTGCGCACGGATCTGAACCTGTATCCGAACAAGGACGCCCTGCTGTTTCCCTCCGCCGTGCCGGGGCCCGATGGGACGCTCTGTATCGCGATGCTGCACCGCCCGATGTGGGACCTGTCGTGGATCCGCGAGGGTGAGCGCACGCTGCTGCCCGAAGGCCTGGACGACGAGCGCAACGGCATCTGGGTGTCCTACGTGCCGTTGGCGCGGGCGGCGGCGGACCTGTCAGAGCTGACGCGGATGTCCGGTCACCGCTGCGTGGCGTTGCCCGAGCAGCCGTGGGAAGCCCTCAAGATCGGTGGGGGCACGCCACCGGTGCGCACGGACGCTGGCTGGCTGACCCTCCACCACGGGGTTGCCGGGAGGCTGGTGAAGGGCACCGACCTGCAGCCTCACGTGCACTACAGCGCCGGGGTCATGGTGCACGACCCGGAGGATGTGGGCCGCCTGCTGTATCGCTCGCCTTCGCCGTTGCTCGAACCGGAGGTGGTCGAAGAGCGCGAAGGCATCGTGCCCAACGTGGTCTTCCCCACCGCCTTGGAGATGGTGACCGAGGACACGGGCTGGGTCTTCTACGGCATGGCCGACTCCCGGATCGGCGTGGCCAGCCTGACCGTCGAGAAGTGAGGCTCGCATCATCGCCTTGAACGGGTGCGCGCCCGTAAGGCAGCGACGGGCACGCGCCTGTCGAGCGACCAGATACTCGACTACCGCGACCGCGATCGCCGTTGACGGTCGTCATCGATGCTGCCACGGTGGTGGCACCGCTGGCGGACGACGGATCCGAGGGCCGCTGGGCAGAGGGAATGCTGGCTGCCTGGCCCATCGAGTTGTTCCCCTATACGCCATTCGCGGTACGGGTGTGGGAGCTACGCGGCGCGATAACCGCCGACGACGCCTGATACGTGGCGCTGACCGAGGTGCTCGAGGCACCGCTGGGGCGACCTTGGATCGACGCCTTACCCGCGCGCCAGGACCGCAGTGCTCCTTCCAGACGCCGCCATCACCCTGGGTGCCGCGCGCTTCCGGGCGTCCACACGCCGAAGGCCGTCATCCCGGCCCGCCTCGACCTCCTCGTCGTGGCGGTATCCGGTAGCGACAAACCCGGGGCGCCCAAGCGCCGACGAACGGGTGCCCTTGCGACGTGTGCCCATCGAGAGCAGCCACTCTCCGATGGATGGGAAATGCCGCTTCCGGAACGCCACAAGCTTCATGCTTGTGCTTCACGCCCAGATAGCGCCACCCCTGTTACCGACGTAGCAGCGCGCGTCGGGCTACACGGTGACGATGTGTGTGGCACCTCCGCCGCGGTCGATGAGCGCGGCCATATCGTCGGGATCGGAGGTGATCAGGAAGCCAGCTCGACTGCGAACGGCGGCTTCGGCAACGACCGCGTCGACAGCCGATCCTGGCGTTCCCTGGCGCAGCGTTGCGGCCGCCCGAGCTCGGGTCAGGGGCAGTTCCTCGACTAGGTCGACTTGCTTCAGGACCTTGTTGACCGCGGCGTCGCGCGCATCGCCGGTGAGCGCTTCGACCGTGACGACCGACGGGACGAGCACTCGCCCCGCGCCTCGCCGGCGGATCACCTCCATGACGGCGAGTACGTCGCGGGGAGGAACACGTTGCGCCCACGCGTGGACTCCTCCTCCGTCGAGCACGACGGTCAGGCTCACGGCAGCGCCACTCCCGCGTGCTCCGCCATCTCGGCGACCTCCTGCTCGGTGGGCCGCACGTGGGGATGCTCGGCGTAGATTGCGTCCAGCCGCATCCCGACGATCACCGCTTGGAGCGCCTCCTCAAGGGCATGTGTGGCGGCGTCCGAGACGCTGTCGATGAGCCCCCGGTCGGCCAACAGCCGGAACGCGTCAGCCAGGGGTGCCGGAAGAGTGACGGAGATCGGCTTGGTCGTCGCGCCTTGACGGGCGGCAGCAAGCGCCTCGGTCAACTCATCCAACAGGGCGGTGTCCACAAGGCGTCCCCATCTATCGTATGGCTCATACGATACCCGTCGAGAAGCAAGCCCGCAGCGGGCAGAGATGGAGTGTGGATAACGCCCGTAGGGAGCAGCCAGGCCCATCCACATGGCAAGCGAGGATTCGTACCCGAACGGGGCTCACCCCGTGACGAGGAATCCCGCCGGCCGCCAATGCACAGGAGGCGGGGACGGTTCGGGCCGGGCGAACAGGTAACCCTGCCCGTAGGCGACGCCAGCGGCGCGCACGGCCTCGGCCTCGGCCGGCGTCTCGATCCCCTCGGCGATGAGGAGCGCACCCGTGCTTTCGGCGAAGGCGACCATCGATCCGACCAGGGCGAGTCGAGCCGAATGGACGTCGAGTCCCTCGATCAGCGAGCGGTCCAGCTTGAGAAACCGCGGAGCCAGGTTGAGGACGTGGCGCAGGTTGGCGTGGCCCGATCCCATGTCGTCGACGGCCACTTGGGTGCCGACCGCGTCAGCCCACTCTGAAAGCGTTCGCGCAAGTGCCTGGTAGTCGGTGATGGCGTGTTGCTCGGAGACCTCGATGACGACCCCTGAGGGCAGGCGGTTACGACACCGCCACAGCGCGCCGGTCAGCAGCGCCAGCGGACTGGCGTTGAGGAACAGCAACCCGTCGATGTCCCAGCCGCCGGCGATGGCCGCGTCCCACATGGCGGCTTCCATGTCCCCGCGCAGGCCGGCCCGTTCCGCCATGGCCAGCCAACGGTCTGGCGCAAGGTTGGAGCCATCGATCCGGGCCAAGGCCTCGTAGCCGAGGATCTGCCCGTCGGCCATCGACACGATCGGCTGGTAGCGGGCTCGGATGAGCCGGTCGGTGATGACCCGCTCGACGCGCGCACGGACCCCGTCGTCGGGCGAGGCTGGTGTCGCCAACCCCGAAGTGCCGTGCACGACGACCCGATCTCGTCCTGAACGCTTGGCGGCGTAGACGCCGGCGTCGGCTTGCTCCAGCAACGCCGCAACGCTGCCGGCGGGTGCCGGCAGGCTGCTGACCCCGATGCTGATGGTTACAGGATGGACGAGTTGCAGATTCCCCACATGGGCCCGGAGGCGCTCAGCGATGCGCCCCGCCTGCTCCAGGGTGGTGTCGGGTAACAGGATGGCGAACTCCTCGCCGCCGATCCGTGCGATGACGTCGCTTTCGCGGGCAACGGCGCGCAGGCTCTCACCGACCCGCTGGAGCACGATGTCGCCATGCGGATGGCCGCGGGCGTCGTTGATGAACCTGAATTCGTCGATATCGGCGATGGCCAGCGACAGCGGGCGCTCGGTTCGCAAGGCGTCGTCGACGGCGCTGCGGAGACGCTCGTGGAACGCGCGGTGGTTCAGGCACCCGGTCAGGCTGTCGGTGTAGACCATCTGGTCGAGGCGACCGACCAGCGCCGCTTGCCGCTCGTGCTGGCGCCAGTGGTTGCGGGCGGTCAGCGTGCACATCGTGGCGACCAGCGCCAAGGCGCCCGCGGTGAAGAGGATGAAGCCGGCGTCCAGCTGCGCGGTGGCAGCCGCCATGCCCGCGACAACGACCGCGATCGTGCCGCCCAACCACACCATGCCGCTGGGCGGGTATGCCATCGCCGCGTAGATCAGGGCCAGGCAGTAGATGACGATGATGGGACTCGACGGACCACCGTCCAGTGCGCTGAGCGCCGTCACGAACCCCACGATGGCGACGCTCCAGCCGTAGAACAGCCACACGCCACGCGGATGGCGCAGGATGCTGCGCATCGGTAGCCGCCGGACGAGGGTGCTGACGATCGCGGTCATCGCCACCAGCGCGCTCATGAGCAGACGGTTGGGTCGGTCCCAGGTGAGGGCGAAGTACGCCCACGCGACCCCGGCGGTGCCGTAGGTCAGCCACACCCCAA
>JACCVM010000055.1 GCA_013698135.1 Euzebyaceae bacterium
CCGCGGGGTCACGCCCGGTCTCCCCCGGCGGTGCCCGCCCGTTGGGCGAGCCGTACCAGCCGCGACACGATCTCGTCAACGGCGACGCCAGTGGTGTCGATCTCGATCGCGCCAGTCGACCGCAGCATCTGCGAAGCGTCGTCGGCGTCGCGGCGCTTGATGCTGTCCGCATGGGTCGCGATCGCGTCGGCGTCGGCGGTGCCCACCTGGGCGGCACGCCGTGCGGCCCGCTCCAGCGGCGACGCGGTGAGCCAGACCTTGAGGTCGGCGTCGGGCACGACCACGCTGCCGACGTCGCGACCCTCCACGACGGCACCTGCGGGGGACACCGCGGCGCGCTGGGCGCCAAGCAGGGCGGCGCGCACGGCGGGATGCGCCGAGACCGCCGAGACGGTGGCCGTCACCTCCGGACCGCGGATGTCGTCCTCGACATCGACCCCGTCCACCAGCGTGCGCCCCGCCCGGCGTTCGATGGTCAGGTCGCCGATGACGCGGGCGCACCCGGCACCGTCGCGCAGGTCGATGCCAGAGCGCAGCACCGCCAGCGTGCCGGCACGGTAGTAGGCCCCGGTGTCGACGTGGGCGAACCCGAGTCGCTCGGCCAGGGCGGCGGCGATGGTGGACTTCCCGGAGCCGGCTGGCCCGTCGATGGCGACGACGGTCATCCCGGTGACCTACCGCGGTGGCGATGTGAGGTCAGGTTCGGCGACCTACGGCGTTCGCTCCATGAGGTCATGGGCGCGCCAAGCAGACCCCGCCGGCGGCGAGGTCGGTCCAGAAGTCGGGATAGGTCTTGGTCACGCAACCAGGGTTCTCCACGGTGATGCCGGGGAGGCGCGCCGCGATCGCGGTGAACGCCATCGCCAGCCGATGATCATCGTAGGTCGCCAGCCGGGCGGGCCCGCGAGCGCGGCCACCGTGAATCCGCAGGCCGTCGGCTTGCTCCTCTACCTCGACCCCGAGCTTTGCGAGCTCGGTGGCCAGTGCGGCCAGGCGATCGGACTCGTGGCCGCGTACCACCGCCACCCCGGTCAGCCGCGACGTGCCGGGCGCCAGCGCGGCCAACGCGGCGATGGTGGTCACCTGGTCGGGCATGGACCCGAGGTCGACGTCGACCGGCGACAGCTGCGCCCGACCCTCGACCGTGATCGCATCGCCGTCGCGCGTCACCATGGCCCCCATGGTTGCCAGCAGCTCCGGCACGGCGGCGTCGGGCTGGCGCACGGCACCCGCGTTGGTCACCGTCACCTTCCCGCCGGTGGCGGCCGCGAGTCCGAACAGGTGCGCGGCGGCGCTGGCGTCGTGCTCGATGACCTCGTCGCGGGCGGTGTAGCCACCGGCGCGAACCCGGAACCTCCCGTCGGCCAAACGGCGCACGTCGGCGCCCCAGCGCCGCATGAGCTCGGCGGTCAGATCGATGTAGCCCTGCGCCGTGGAGCCCACGACGCCGAGCTCCACGTCGCTGGTGGCACACGCGGCAGCCAGCAGCAGGGCGCTGGCGTACTGGCTGCTCGACGACACGTCCACGGTCACGGCCCCTCCGCGCAGTCCGCCACCCACGGTGACCGGCGGGAAGCCATCGCTGTCGGCGACCTGCGCGCCGAGGCCGCGCAGCGCGTTGGACAGCGGACCGATCGGTCGGCGCAGCAGGCCGGGCGAGCCGGTGATGGTGACCGGCGACGGCGCCAAGGCGGCGACGGCCGTGGCGAAGCGCAGTGTCGTTCCCGACAGCGCCGCATCGATCGGGGTTCGCGGGGCACGCGGCCGACCGTCGGTGCCGGCCACGACCCAGTCCTGCCCGTCATCGTCGACCTGTGCGCCCAGCGCGACCACGGCACCGCGCATGGCTCGGGCGTCCTCGCTGCTGGCGGGCCGACGCAGCCGGCTGGTGCCGGCCGCTAGAGCGGCGATGATCAGCGCGCGATTGGTCACGCTCTTGCTGGCCGGTGCGGCAAGGCGCAAGTCGACGGGACCGGCGGGCACCACGGTGACCGCCGGCGCCGTGACCACCCACGCGCCTGGCGTCACAGCGCCTGCTCCAGCACCTCGTAGCCCAATGCTTCCAGGGCGTCGCGCGCCCGCCCCGCCGGCTTGAAGCCGATGATCGCCAGGCGTAGGGTGCCCCGGCCACCCTCGGGAGCATGGTCGATGCCGAGGTCTTCGATGTTGACGCCGATGGCGCCGACGGTGGTGGTCACCTCGGCGAGCACGCCGGGTCGGTCGGGGATGGGCAGGTGCAGCTCGACCAACGCCCCGGTGATTGTCTCCTTGCCCGGCAAGGAGCGACGCGAGGCGCGCGCGTCCGCCAACTCCCGGCGGAGGCTGGGTTCATCGCCCACGGCCAGCACCGAGCGCAGCCGGCCGACGCGCTCGCGGTAGTCGTCGAGCACGGCGACGATGGCGTCGCGGTTCTCGGCGCAGATCTCCACCCACAGGTCCGGGTTGGACGCCGCGACTCGCGTGGCGTCACGAAAGCCGCCGGCCGCCAGCAGCAACAGCCCGGCGTGCTCCTCGCGGGCCCGATCGGTGGCCAGGTTCATCAAGGTCGTCGCGGCCAGCTGGGGAAGGTGGCTGACCACGGCCACCAGCGCGTCGTGGCGCGCGGGGTCGACGGCCAGCGGCCGGGCACCGAGTCGGGCGAGGAGGCCGTGCAGGCGCTGGTAGGCGCCCGCGTCGGTGTCTACGGTGGGCGTCAGCAGGTACGTCGCGCCGACGAACAGGTCGGCCGACGCGTGGCCGGCGCCCGTCTCGTGCGATCCGGCCATCGGATGGCCGCCGATCACGTGCACGCCCGGCCCGACCGCGGCACGCATCGCCGCGACCACGCGCGCCTTAACGCTGGTGGTGTCGGTCAGCACCGTGCCCGGCCGCAACAGCGGCCCGACCTCGGCGGCCACGTCCACCACGACCGACACGGGAACGGCCAAGACGACGAGGTCGGCGTCGCCCACCGCGGCGGCAGCCGAATCGGTGCCGCGGTCCAGCGCGCCCTGGTCGACCGCGACCGCCAGCTGCGTGGGGTCGTGGTCGAAGCCGACGACCTCGTCGATCTCGTCCAGACGCCCCAGCGCGAGGCCCAGAGACGCACCGATGAGACCCGTGCCGATGATGGCGATACGCATCGAGTTGCCAGCTACTCGGGCAGGTCGCTGCGCAGCTGGCGAGCGCCCCGCAGGTAGCAGTGGTGCAAATCCTCGCGCGGCAGGACCGTCGTCACGTGCGCCATCACCCGCACGCACAGCGGGATGCCGCTGCCGCCCTGCACCGCCAGCTCCCGCGCGCACAGCATCGGCACGTCGGCGATCCCCGCCGCACGCACGGCGGCGGCGGGGAACTCCGAGCGGACATCGTCGGTGGCGGTGAACAGCAGGCTGATCACATCCGACGAATGCAGCTCGTTGCGGCGCAGCAGCTCACCGAGCAACTCGGCGGTGCGATCCAACACCTGCTCGCGCGTGTCGGCGTCCAGCGTGGTGGCGCCGCGCAACGCCGCCAACCGAGTCGCCGGCACCGTCACGAGACGGCGCGCGTCCCGGCGTGCAGTCCGACCGCCCCGTACAGGTTGCGGACCTCCGCGCCGGTCAGCGGGCGGAACTTGCCCGGCGCGATATCACCCAACGGCAGCGGGCCGATCTTGACCCTGGCGAGTCGCTCCAGCGGCAGACCGACGGCCTGCAACATCCGGCGCACCTCCCGCTTGCGTCCCTCCGCCAGGACGATCTCCACCAGCGTGCGATCACCGGCGGCGCCCAGCTCGCGCACGGAACGCGCCCGCGCGGTGCCGTCCTCCAGCGCCACGCCTTCGAGCAGGCCGCGGATCGCCCGGCGTTTGGCCGGCCCTCGGATCTGGGCCACATAGGTCTTATCCACCTCGAAGCTGGGGTGGGCCAGACGGTTGGCCAGCTCGCCGTCGTTGGTCAGGATCAGCAGACCCTCGGTGTCACGGTCCAGCCGACCGACGGGGTAGACCCTCGGCGTCGCCGGCACCAGGTCCATCACCGTCGGCCGTCCCTGGGGGTCGGCGACCGTCGTGACGAAGCCGGTCGGCTTGTTGAGCAGCAGGTACACCAAGGAGGGATTGGTATGGATGCGCTCGCCGTCGAGGGTGATCACCTGCTGCCGCGGGTCGGCCTTGGCGCCGAGCGTGACGACCTGACCGTCGACGGTGACCCGACCCGCCGCGATCAGCTCCTCACACGCGCGACGGCTGCCGATGCCGGCGGCGGCCAGGACCTTCTGCACTCGCTCGGGGCGTGGTTGATCGGCCTCGGCCGGCGCACCGCCTGGGCTGGGACGGCTGGGGGGACTCATTCGTCGTCGTCTGCTGGCGCCGGGTCCTGCGAACCCGCCAGCGACAGGGCGTCCAGCTCGCGGCGGGCGGCCTTGTAGCCGCCGGGCTGGGGCTCTGGAAGGACCGGGCCGGGGGCGGCGACCTCGGGCAACGGCGGCAGGGCGTCGACATGGTCGAGGCCAAGCCGCTCCAGGAAGGTGGCGGTGGTGGCGTACAGCAGCGGCTGTCCCGGCGACGGGTCGCGGCCCACCTCTTCGATCAATCCTCGGCTCACCAGCGATCGCACCGCGCCGTCGGCCTCGACGCCGCGGATCTGCGAGATCGCCGAACGCGTGACGGGCTGCTTGTAGGCCACGATCGCCAGGGTCTCCAACGCCGCCTGCGACAGCCGGGGGTTGCGACCGTGCAGGACGAACCGCTCCACGTACGGCGCGGCCCCAGGGTCGGTGTAGAAGCGCCAGCCTCCCGCTACTTCCCGCAGCACGAAGCCGCGGCCGGCGTCGACGTACTCGGCTCGCAGGGCGCGAAGCGTGGCGACGACCTCGTCGGTGGGGACCTCCAGCACCTGCGCGAGCGTGTTGGCGTCGACCGGTTCCTCGACGACGAGCAGGATCGCCTCCAGCGCCTTGCGCGTCGACGCTTCCGGAACGTCCATCGGTTGTGGCATCACAGCGGCGTCTGTTCGTCGGGGACGGGTTGGGTGGCACCGGGGACGGACCGCCCTGCCCTTGCGTCGTAGCGGTCCATCTCGTCGAGCGCGGAGTCGGCGTAACCGATGTCCAGGTTCGTCGCGACCGTCAGCACGTCGAAGCTGCTGGCTTGTTCCAGGTCGATCAGGTCCAGCTTGTACAGCTCGAGCAGTGCCAAGAAGCAGACGATGACCTCTACCCGGTGCCGGCAGCCGGCCGTCACCTCACGAAAGGTCGCCCGCCCCCCGGCGCGCTCCAGCTCGGTCATGACCATACCCGCCGCCTCGCGCACGGTCATCCGCACCGGTTGCAGGTGCGAGGTATCGACCGACGAGGCAGGGCGCTCGGCCAGCACCCGCGCGGCCAACGCCGCCAGCTGCGCCGCGTCGACGCCCAGCCGCACGGCCGGCACCAGGTCGGTGTACCGCTGCTCGAGTCGAACGTCTCGCGCCACGTAGCCGGCGGAGGCGGCGAGGCCGTCGGCGAGGAACGCGGCCGCGTCCTTGAACGTCCGGTAGTCCAGCAGGCGTGCGTACAGCAGGTCGCGGGCCTCCAACGCCAGCTCATCCAGCTCGGGATCGTCCTCGCCCGGCAGCAACCGAGCCGCCTTGAGCTCCACCAGGGTGGCGGCGACCACGAGGAACTCCGTGGCCACCTCCAGATCCAGCTTTCCCTGTCCCACCGTGCTCGAGGAAGGGCGTTGCAGCTCGCGCAGGACGGCCAGGTAGTCGTCGGTGATCTGCGCCAGCGACACCTCGTAGATGTCGACCTTGTGCCGCGCGATCAGGTGCAACAGCAGGTCGAAGGGACCCGTGAAGGCACCGATACAGATGTGATAGCTGCCAGACATGGCTGCTGGCGAGTCTAGACGGCGGCCGCCACAGGTCCGGTGAACCACCGGCGGTCGGCAGACGTCTGCAAGTGGTAGCGAACCCAGGCGCGACGGAATGGTGGACGAGTCACGGCAATGGGGTCACGATCAGGGCCGGACCCCTTCCTCCGGGAGGGAACACCACATGCAGGAGCCCTCGCCCGAGGTCATCCGCGCCGCCG
>JACCVM010000099.1 GCA_013698135.1 Euzebyaceae bacterium
GTGGTGGTGACCTCGGTCACCACCACTTCGCGTTGCACGGGGCGGCGCACGACGGCTACAGGGCTTCGGGGTCAGAGCCACTAAAGGAGCGTGCGGATCTCCCCGTCCGACGCGTGCAGCACGGCGCGCGCCGCCTCATGCAAGGCTGCGTGGTGGTGGCGGAAGACCTCGATGGCGTCGTCAGCGTCGTCGGCCCCAGGCTGGGACTCGACCGGGCTGTCGCGGTTGTCCAACGCCTGCAGGGCGGCGTCCCAGTCCGTGGTGGCGGCCGCGCGCCGCAACGCCATGTTGGGCGCCTGCAGCAGCGCGCGCTCCAGGTCCTGGATGACGGTGAGCACCACGTCGGTGGTGGTGCGCACCCCCGGCGTGGTCAACAGGTGCAGCGCCTGCAGCTTGCGCATCGCCATGGCCATCACCAGCTGCGGGTCGCCCAGCTCGTTGACGGCGGAGTCCACCGCACGCAGGTCGATGCTGACCGACACTGGCACGGCGAACCAACGGCGGAGCAGGTCGAACAGCACCTCCGCGGATGTGCGCGCAGCAAGCAGCTCGGCCGGCTTGGGAATCTCCTCCATCGGTGCGGAGGCTATACCGTGACCATGTGGCGGCCGCCGCGCCCCACGCTGTCAACCGACGAAGCGCTCGCTGCGGATTGACGTACCTCACGCTGTGGATTGACATAGCGGTCGCCGCGGATTGACGGAACGCACGCTGTGGACTGATATAGCGAGATGGACGACGCCACCGCGCTGCTGGTCACCGTCACCGGACGAGATCGGCCAGGCGTGACGTCGGCGTTGTGTGCGGTGATCGCGGGGCAGGGCGCCCACATCCTGGACATGGAGCAGGTGGTGATCCGCGACCGGCTCACGCTGGGCATCCTGCTGTCGCTCGGCGGGGAGGAGCAGTCGGCTCGCGACGCGCTGCAGGCCACCGCGGCCGAGCTCGGCGTTGCGGTGGACTTCGAGCCGGTGGCGGCGAGACGGCCGCGTGCCGAGGCGGCCCGCCACTACGTCACGGTGCTCGGCCAGCCGTTGCGGGCCGAGGCCATCGCCGCCATCACGCAACGCATCGCCGACTGTGGCGCCAACATCGACCGGATCGTGCGCCTCTCGCGTTATCCCATCACCAGCTACGAGCTCTTGGTGTCCACCGGCGACCCCGCGCGGCTGCGGTCCGAGCTGTCGGTGGAGGCGGCCGCCCAGCGCGTCGACGTCGGGGTGCAGCGGGCCACGCTGTACCGCCGGGCCAAGCGGCTGATCGTGCTGGACGTCGACTCCACCCTGGTGCAAGGCGAGGTCATCGAGCTGCTGGCGGAGCAGGCAGGCTGCGGCGCGCAGGTGGCGGCCATCACGGTGGCGGCAATGAACGGCGAGCTGGACTTCGCCTCGGCGCTGCGTCGCCGTGTGGCCCTACTGGAAGGGTTGGAGGTCAGCGCTGTCAACCACGTCCGCGACCGCCTCGTGCTCACCCCGGGGGCGATGACGCTGGTACGAACGCTGCGACGTCTCGGCTTCGTGCTGGCCATCGTCAGTGGCGGGTTCACCCAGATCACCGACGGGCTCAAGGCCAAGCTCGGCCTCGACTACGCGCAGGCCAACACCCTGGAGGTCATGGACGGTCGCTTGACCGGGCGGCTGTTGGGTCCGGTGGTGGACCGCGCCGGCAAGGCCCGGGCGCTGGAGCGCTTCGCCGAGCAGGCGGGGGTGCCTCTGTCGCAGACGGTGGCCGTCGGCGACGGCGCCAACGACCTCGACATGCTCGCCCGGGCCGGCCTGAGCATTGCCTTCAACGCCAAGCCGGTCGTCCGGCGGGCCGCCGACACGGCCGTCACCGTGCCCTACCTCGACGCGGTGCTGTTCCTGCTCGGCATCACCCGCGAGGAGATCGAGGCCGCCGACGCGGAAGACCCGGGGTGGGACAGCACCTGACGTATCATCGCGCCTCTGCCGGCGGACCGAGACGCGCGTGCGCTGATCAGTCCTCAAGCAGCGAAGCGGTAGAACACAGGACATGTCCACATGGAGCGAAGCGGTAGGACACGAGACGATGTTGCTGCGGAGAAAGAAGCACACCAACCCGCTGTTCGACCCCGAGCGCCTGCGGCTCCTGCTCGACGAGCAGCGGGCCCAGCGTGCGCTGACCGACCCTGACAGCGTCGACCTGCTGACCTGGAACGTCTTCTCGACGCTGGACACCCACCGGGACCGCACCTGGTTGGCGTACCGGTTGCAGGCGCTCGGTGGCCCAGGCGTCACCGCACCGGTGCGCCTGTCGCTGTGGACCGGCGCGCACCGGGAACCGCTGCTGCGGCCTCCCGCCGGGTACGTGGCCCACGTCCGCGAGGTGGCCAAGGCGCACGGCGGTGACGACGCAGCGGTCGGCGACTTCACCGCGCCAGTTGAGGTCCCCGTTCGCCTGGAGTCGCCGGGCGTGCTGGCGCTGATCGACACCACCATCGCCACAGTTCCGCGCGGACGGGGCGGCCGGGACCGCCTGGTGGAACTGGTCGACGTCGGCGTCGACGCGGCCCGCCGCCTTGGCAACACCCTGACCGTCGGCGTCGTCTACTCCTCGGGCACCGGCGCGGCGGGCGAGCTGTCGGCCCGGGTCAACAAGCTGCGCGAGCCGGGCGCGCTGGCCAACGCATTGCCGCATCGGAGGACGTTGCCGCCGATCACCCTGCGCGAGCTGTCGTGGCAGCAGCTGATCCAGACTTGGCACAACGAGGCCGGCTATCTGGAGCTCGGCGGAGAGCCGGTCCGCTGCTTCGTCGAGTTCTGCCGCCGCCGCGGGCTGGCCTAGGCACGTTTGTGTCCCGCCGCTTCGCTCCTTGAGGACAGCCAGTTATCCGCCGACGTTGGCGTCGCCCCCGGCCGCCTCCGTGGCTTCCTGCTCGGTCTTGGCTTCCGCATGACGCAGCTGCCCGCTGGAGTCCTCCAGGTGGGCGCGGACGAGCCACTGAAACAGCTCAAGTTGCTCGCTCTGCGCGATGAGCAGATCCTGGGTAACCGGGTCAAGGTCATCGAACTCCTCGATGGCCTTGCGGTGGTCGGCGTTCAGACCGTTGTAGGCCAGGTCGAGGGCTGCCAGGTGCTCCAGCGTGCCGGCCCGGCCGATGCTGTAGTCGTCCCAGGATCGGTGGGTGGCGATGTAGCCGGGGGTACCCCATGGCTCAAAGCCCAGCGTGGCGATGCGCTCCGCCACCGCGTCGGCCATTGCCCGCACGGCGTCAACCTGCGGGTCCAACATCTGGTGGACACCGATGAAGTTGGGCCCGACCACATTCCAGTGCACGTGCTTGAGGGTCAGACTCAGGTCCAGCAGGGCGTTGAGCCGGTCCTGCAGCGTGCCGGCCACCTTGGTGGCGGCTGCCTCGTCCATGCCGGGCACGGTGTACTTCGACTTCGTCGCCATGATCGATTCCTGTTCGCTTTTGAAATGGAAGGCTCCGCCACCTTTCCCAGCCCTTCCAACGGACATACGTGGCGCAGGAGTTGACGCGCCGGTTGCGCAGCGCCACGGTTGTGTCCCCGCCCAACTGCTACCGACCAGGGGTCTGATGAACATCGCTGCCGCGACCGATCCGCTCGCCGAGCGTGCCCGCGCCGTCGCCGAATCGGCGACCTTGGCGATCGACGGCAAAGCCAAGGCGCTCAAGGCCTCGGGCGCCGACGTCATCGGCTTCGGCGCCGGTGAGCCGGACTTCCCCACGCCGGCCCACATCGTGGCCGCGGCCCAGGCGGCCTGCGCCGATCCAGCCACGCACCGCTACAGCCCTACCGCAGGTCTGCCGGCCTTGCGGGCCGCCATCGCCGCAACCACACAGCGCGGCTCGGGGCTGGAGGTCGAACCCGATCAGGTGCTGGTGACCAACGGCGGCAAGCACGCCTTGTACACCGCCTTCCAGACGCTGCTGGATCCCGGCGACGAGGTGCTGCTGCCGGCGCCGTACTGGGTCAGCTATCCCGAGCAGGTGCGCCTGGCCGGTGGCGTCGCCGTGGAGCTGCCGACCGATGCCGGCAGCGGGTTCATGGTCACCGTCGAGCAGCTCGAGGCCGCGCTGACCCCGCGGACGAAGGCGCTGGTGTTCGTCTCGCCGTCCAACCCGACCGGCGCGGTGTACCCGCCGCAGGCGGTGGCGGCGATCGGTGACTGGGCGGCTCGGGCCGGCATCTGGGTCATCACCGACGAGATCTACGAACATCTCGTCTTCGACGGGGCGCAGCACGTTAGCATGCCCGTGGTCGCGCCACTGCTGCGGGACCGCTGCGTCGTGGTCAGCGGAGTCGCCAAGACCTACGCCATGACCGGCTGGCGGGTCGGGTGGGCGATCGCGCCGGCGCCGGTGACCTCGGCGATGATCCGCCTGCAAAGTCATCTGACGTCCAACGTGGCCAACGTCACCCAGGCGGCGACACTGGCAGCCCTCGACGGCGGGCTCGACGACGTCGCGGTCATGCGCGCCACCTATGAGCGGCGACGGCGGGTTGCCTACGAGGCGCTCAACGCCATCGAGGGTGTCGCCGCCCCGCTGCCGCAGGGCGCGTTCTATGTCTTCGCCTCGGTGCAAGGCGTCTTGGGACGCGAGATCGGCGGGCGCAGGCCGACGACGTCGGCGCAGCTGTGCGAGGTGCTGCTCGACGTCGCCCAGGTGGCACTGGTGCCCGGCGAAGGCTTCGGCGCCCCCGGCCACATCCGGCTGTCGTACGCGCTGGCCGACGACGATCTGACCGAAGGGCTGGACCGCCTCAGCCGGGTGCTGTCAGTTGGTCCACCGGATGATGCATAGTCCACCTCCGCAACGGTGAAGGACAGGCAAACGCCCGCCCACTGCCCAGGAGGAAGCAGCAACCATGGCGGCCTTCCGCCTCTTCAGCCCAGCGTTCGAGCACGACCGGCCACTGCCCGGCCGCTTCGTCGGGGAGGACGAGGGTGTGTCACCGCCCCTGCAGTGGACCGGCGTCCCCGCGCGCGCCGCGGAGCTGCTGATCGTCTGCGACGACCCTGACACCGACACCGGGGTCGTCACGCACTGGATCGTGTTCGCGATTGCCCCCGACGCCGAAGGGCTGCCTGAGGGCCTGCCCCGCGACGCCTACCTCGAAGAGCCCATCGAGCTGGTGCAGGGGCTCAACGAGTTCGACGAGGTCGGCTACTCCGGTCCGGAGCCCGACGACGACCGGGGGCCGCATCGCATCTTCTTCCGGATCTATGCCCTCGACGCCGCGCTGACCCAGCTGTCGCCCGGTGCCACCCGCAACGAGCTGCGGCAGGCGACCAAGGGCCACGTGCTGGGCGGCGCCGAGCTGGTCGGCATCGCCTGATGGCGGCAATCCGATGAGCATCACCCGGCGCGTCGAGGGCGGGGTCGCGACCCTGACGATGGACGACGGCAAGGTCAACGCCTTCGACCTCAACTTCTTTGCCGAGCTCGACGCGGTACTGGACGACTGCACGGACGACGCCGCGGTGGTGATCGCGGGCCGGCCCGGCATGTTCTCGGCCGGTCTGCACACCAGGCTGGTCGCCGAGCTGGACCGCGACGGCATGGCACGGCTGCTGCGAGCCTTCGGGGCCACCATGTTGCGCGTGTGGCTGGAGCCCCGGCCCGTCGTCACCGCCGTCGGCGGGCACGCGGTCGCGGGCGGGACCATCCTGGCCATGTGCGCCGACCACGCCGTCGCCGCTGCCGGCGACTACCGCTGGGGGCTGATCGAGACCACCCTCGGTGTGCCGCTGCCAGGTTGGGTCATCACCATCGCTCGGGGCAATGTGCGCGCCGATCGGCTCGATGGTCTGCTGCTGCCGGGGCGGTCGGTAGATCCACCGCAGGCCGTCGAGGCGGGCTTCGCCGACGAGCTCGTGGCGCCGGCCGAGGTGCTGGGGCGCGCTCAGCAGGTCGCCGCGCAGCTGGCCGAGTTGGACCGCCTCACCTACGCCGAGACCAAGCGCCGGCTGCGGGGCTCGCTGGCCGACGTCGCGCTGGCCGCGATGGAAGTCGACCTGCGCGGGCTGCTCGACGCGCGCGAGCGCAGCAAAGCCCAAGGGAAATAAGGGTTGGTCACACTATCGTGACCAACCCTTCTGTCCGCATGGCTCCGGCACGTGCCGATCAGCCGGCGACCTCGTCCAGCCAGCGGCGCAGTGCCGCGGTGCCGTCGGTCACGGGGTCGGTGACGGTCCCGGCGCCGCGCAGCCGGCTGGCGGGACGGTCTGAGATGACCAACACGGGGCCGGGGTGATTCACCGCCAGCAACGAGAAGTCCCCGTCGCCGCTGGCCACCACCAACGGCTCGTCGTTCACGCGATAGGCGGTGGCAAGGCGGAGGTCGGCCTGCTGCCATCCCTCGACAGCGATGACTGTGGCTCGCGGCGGCCACGCCACCGACGCCAGCGCCCGAGGGCTGCCGGCCACCACGACGCGCACCCCGCCAGCCGGTAATGCAGCAACGACGGCGCGCAGCCGTGGAGCGCTGAGGTTGTCCGCGTCGATGAGGACCTGGATCACCCGCCGTTGCCTTCCGCCGCGCTGCTCGATCCACGGGCGTCAGCTCGACGTCCATCGGCCTGTCGCAGCCGCCCGTTAGGCTTGGACGATCATGACGAGCACTGTTGTCGACCACCAGGGCCAAGGCGTCTGTAAGCCCGATCCGACCGGATTGCGGCTGTCGTTCTCGCGGGTCGACACCTACCGATCGTGCCCGCTGAAGTTCCGCTTCGCCTACGTCGATGAGCTGCCGTCGCAGCCCGGTCCGCATCTGTCGTGGGGCTCGTCGATCCACGCCGCGCTGGAAGCCTGGTGGGACCAGAAGCTGCCACAGCCCCCGCCGGAATCTAGCCTGTTGCAAGCGCTGTACGACCATTGGGACGACGAGGGCTTCGCGGGCATGGCCCGTGACGAGAAGATCACCTGGTATCGCCATGCCCAGGACGTCCTTCGCCGCCACCACGCCCGCTACGCCCCGGTGTACGTCCCGGCCGTCGCCACCGAGCAGTGGTTCGAGCTCGACCTCGGCAACGACGTGACGGTGGTCGGCTCCATCGACCATGTCCAGCGCACCCCTTCGGGCGGGCTGGGGATCGTGGATTGGAAGACCAACCGCAAGGCCAAGACCCGCCAGCAGGTGTCCGGCAGTCTGCAGCTGGCCATCTACACCCTGGCCGCCGCCCAGCTGTGGGGCACCGAGCCGGATTGGGTGGCGCTGGACTTTGTGGTGCCTGGCCTGCGGGTGCAGGTCGACCGCGCCGACATCGACACTGCGCAGGCGCTGGCCGACATCCGCGAGGTCGCCACCGACATCCGTGCCGAACGCTTCGAGCCGACGCCGACGGCGTTGTGCCCGTGGTGTGACTGGCGGGCCGCCTGCCCGGTGTTCGAGGGTGAAGGTCCCGACGTCACGGCGGTGGCCGTCGTGGAGCTGCAGCGGCTGCGGCGCCGCAGCCAGCGCGATCAGGCCCGGATCGCTCAGCTCGAGCAGCTCGTGCGTGACCGCCTCGGCCAGGACGCCACCGTCGAGATCGCCGGCTGATGGGGGGAGCCGGCCGATAAGCCGGATTCTGTTCCTGCGCCGGAGCGCAGGAGGCGACCATCTGTCTGGGACCGACGTTGCCGCCGGCCTCGTGCGGCCTACCTGGTGCTCGGCGGGCCACCTGTAACGCACCTGCTTGGCCTTGCTCCGGACGGGGTTTGCCTGGCCGCCGACGTCACCGCCGGCGCCGGTGCGCTCTTACCGCACCCTTTCACCCTTACCAGACGTCAGCCTTGCCAGATACGCGAGGTACCCGGCGCCGCTGCCGTCTGGCGGTCTGCTCTCTGTGGCACTGTTCCGCGCGTCGCCGCGCCTGGGTGTTACCCAGCGTCCTGCCCTGCGGAGTCCGGACTTTCCTCGACGGCCACAAGGGTCGCCGCGGTCGCCTGGCCGACTCCCCTAGCAAGCGTAGATGCAGCGGCGGTTCGACGCTCAGCGGCTGTCGCGACCCAAGACCTTCAGCACGGCCACCAAGCTGGCCAGCGCGAACGCGACCTTCAGCAACTTGCGGATCGCGCGGACGTAGGCCTCGAACGGCAGCGGGACCACCGGTTCGTCGCTGCCGCAGGTTCCCGCCTCGTCACCAGGAGCGCGTCGGGACGCTGTGCACCGCCAGCTCGGTCACCACGCTCCTCGTCATCACGGCGTCACGGCACCGCGCAAGCGCCGCGCGGTGTGGAGGACGCCAGGTGGGGTATCGGTTGACCACACGCGACCTTGACCCCAGCGCTGCGAAGGGATGACGGTGGCTTCCGACGAACTGGAAACGCTGGAGCTGGACCTGCAACCGAACGAGGCCTCGGGGCTGCTGGCGGTGGAGGCCACCGGCTTGCTGGAGGCCCACGGCTGGCAGCGGGCGTTCTGGGTGGTACTCGACGAGAGCGCCGCCGAGGAATGTGTCGCCGCGATCGGGCAGCGTCCGAACGGCGAATGGGACGTGGCACGGCTGGTCGCCACCGCGGTCGGCAACGTCGGTGAGACGCGGGATGCCGAGGCGCTGGCTCGCCGGGACGGCTGGATCTACGTCGTGGGCTCGCAGTTCGGCGGCAAGTCCGGCCCACTGCTCCCCCGCCAGGCGTTCGTTGCCCGCTTCCGCGAGTCCGACGTGCAGCGTCTCGACGCTGCACCGGTGCAGATGCAGCTGGCGCGACCCGGCTTGCTGGTCCACCGCTTGGTCAACGACGCGCTGGCGGACGAGGAGGTCGCGCTGGTCGAGCTCGGGGACGTGACCAGGGAGGCGTTCATCGATCAGTCGCTGCGCGAGGGGTCCGGCGAGTCATGGGTTGACGACTTGCATGAGCGGGACGTCCCGATCAACATCGAGGGCGCCACGTTCCGCTCGGACGGCACGCTGCTGCTGGGCCTTCGCTATCCCGTCTCCGCGGAGGGGCGCCCGTTGCTGGTGGAGCTGGAAGGCGTCGAGCGGCTGTTCGATGGCGGCGACGCTCCCACCGTGCTGGGCACCTGGATCGTCGACGCCGTGGGACGCGATGGCGACATGGCGGGGGTGCGCGACCTGTCGGCGATCGGCGACGAGATCCATCTCGTCACCGGCAACCTCGACAGCCGACCCAAGAACAGCGTGGTGCTGCACGACTACCCGGGTGGGCGCGACACCGTGTCGACGCATTGGCGCGTCGCACTGCCGCCCGATTCTCATGGCGGCCACATCGCGGCGGAGCTGGTCCGCGAGTTTCCCGACATGCATCGCATCGAGGGCATCGCCGCCGACACCGAGGGCCGCTGGTTCTACGTCAGTGACGAGGACGACCACGTCCGCATGGAGCACACGCGCCTGATCTCCGACGCCTGACGCGGCTGGCTCAGATCAGGACGAGGATGCGGCCGCACTGCTCGCAGCGGGCGAGCCCGTCGGCGACGTCCTCGCGAACCTGCTCCATCTCGATCGCGGTGAGCTCGAGACGGCAGCCGGCGCAGGTACGGCCCTGCAACTCGGCGACCGCGACGCCGGCCTTGCGCGCGCGCAGCTCCTCGTAGTATTCGATGACCTCGACGGGCAGGTCACCGGCGATCGTAGCCCGCTCGGTCTTTCGCGACGCTAGTCCGGCGTCGATGTCGGTGGCGGCATGGTCGCGCGCTTGCGTCAACGCGTCGACTTGGCCGGTCAGCTCGCTGTGACGCTCCTGGAGCGTCGCCACCAGCGACTCCAGCTCTTCGGTCTGCTCCATGATCTCCAACAGCGAGTCCTCCAGCTCGCTCTTGCGCCCCCGTAGCGACCCCAGCTCTCCGCGCAACGCCTCCAGCTCCTTCTCGGAGCGGATGAGCCCGCCGTACATGCGGCCCTCTTCGGACTTGCGCCGTGAGTCGACCGTGGCAATCTCCTGCTCGTGGCGCTTCTGCTGCAGCCGTAGGCGTTCAAGCTGGTCGCGCGAGGTGGCGTACTCGCTGGAAACCCGTCCGAGGGTGTCGGCGTTGTCGTCCAGTGCCTTCTGCTCCGGCAGGTTGGCGCGCTTGTGACCCAGCTTGCGGATGTCGGTGTCGACGCGCTGCAGATCGAGCAGTCGGCGTTGCTCGGCTGGGGTCGCTGCGATCACAGTGCTCCTTTGTCCCACCCTCGTTCGGGGTCGATCTGGAAGGGATCCGTGCGTACGGCCGACGCTAGCAGGCGGGCGGTCAGACCGCGGCGGGCGGAGGCCTGCGCCAGCGCCTGGTGCAGGATCGGCAGCGCCGCCGCCTCGGTGGCGTAGTGACCGGCGTCGATGACGGCCATCCCCGCGCTGCGGGCGTCCAGAGCCGCGTGGTGGCGCAGGTCGCCGGTGATGTAGCAGTCGGCGCCCGCGTCCAGTGCCGCGCCGATCAGCGAGTCGCCGGCACCGCCACAGGCGGCCACCCGCCGGATCGGGCGGTCGAGGTCGCCCCCGACGCGCAAGTGCGGCGATGGCAGCCCGACGGCCAGCCGCTCCCCCACGGTGCGCAGCGCCACCGGCTCTGGAAGGTTTCCAATCCGGCCCATCCCCCTGTCGCCCTGGCCAGCACCCAACAGCTCGATGACGTCGAAGGCCACCTCCTCGTAGGGGTGTGCGCGGCGCAACGCTGCCACGGCCGCACCCAGCCGCGTTCGCGGCACGACCATCTCGAGGCGATCCTCGGCGACTTCGTTGCGCCGCCCAGGCTCGCCCACCGCCGGGTTGGCCGTCGCCGGGGCCACGAAGGTGCCGGTGCCTCGTACCGCAAAGGAGCACGCTCGGTAGGCGCCGATGCTGCCGGCGCCTGCCTCAGCCAGTGCCGAGCGCACCAGTTGGGTGGCCTCAGGGGGGACGAAGGTGACGAGTTTGCAATCACCATCACCCAGCGCAGGCGCCAGCGGCGTGACGTCGCACAGGTCCAGCAGCCGCACCACCGGCTCGGTGGTTCCGTCGGCAGCGCTGTCGAAGTTGGTGTGCGCCGCCAGCACGGCGATATGCGACCGCGCGGCACGCAGGGCGAGACGACCAGGCACGGTGGCGGGGGTGAGTCGCTGCAGCGGCCGGAACAGCAGCGGGTGATGCGTCAGCACGAGATCCGCGCCCCGCGCGGCGGCCTCGTCCAGCGTGGCGGTGACTGCGTCGAGGCACAGCAGGACACCGTTCACCGGGTCGTTCGGGTCACCGACCTGTAAACCCGAGACATCCCAGGACGCAGCGTGACTTTGTGGATACAATGCGTCGACGACCTGGATCCAGTCTGCGAGGCGGTCGACCATGACCGCAGCGTAGCTGGGTACTTGCTCAAGACCCAGGGGAGGCAGTCCGATACGTCTAGGACTGGGGTGGGGCGAGCCCTCCAGGGAGGACAGGTTTTGTGGTGAGGCGCTTAGGGCATCCGGCGAAGATCCAGCTGTACGTCACCGCCGTGTCCGTGGTCGGTATCGCCGCGTGGCTGGCGGCCTTTTCTGGTGGCGCTCGTGGCCTGCTCGCCGCCAACGGCTCCGTCGCCCTGGCCTTGACCGTCGCCGTGGTGGTCAGCGAGTTACGGTGGATGAGCTTCGCGCACGACGAGGCCGGCGAGTTGACGCTGTCCACGACGTTCGCTTTCGCGCTGCTGCTGTCCGCCGGCACCGCGCCGGCCGTGCTGGTCCTCGGCGCCGCCTCGGCGCTCGGCGACCTGCTGCAGCGCAAGCCCGTGCAGCGCACGGTGTTCAACGTCGGTCAGTACGCGCTGTCCCTGGGTGCGGCAGGCATCGTCGCCTCCAGCCTCACGGGAGACGCGGCGCTGCTCGCCCAGCCGCGGCTGAGCCTCTCGGGCTTCATTGCCTTGCTGGCCGCGGGCACCGCGTTCTACCTGGTCAACACGGTGCTGACCGGCACAGTCCTCGCCCTGCGGCAGCACCTGTCGATCGCATCCGTCCTGCGTCAGGACGTCGTGGTGCACACGTTCACCTACGGCGTGCTGCTGGCCCTGGCCCCGGCCGTGGTCGTGGTCGCCAGCGTCAACGCGGGTCTGCTGGCGCTACTGGTGCTTCCCGTCATCGCGGTGTACCGCGGCGCCCGCACGTCGATGGAGAAAGACCACCTCGCCCTGCACGACGCCCTCACCGAGCTGCCGAACCGGCGGTTGTTCCTCGAGCGTCTGGCCAGCGAGCTGCGCATGGCCGGCCCCGAGGAACAAGTCGCGGTCCTGATCATCGACCTCGACCGCTTCAAGGAGGTCAACGACGCGCTCGGCCACCACATGGGCGACCGAGTGCTGCAGATGGTCGGCGCCGACTTGCAGCGGGCAGCGGGAGCGGACGCCCTCGCTGCCCGTTTGGGCGGGGACGAGTTCGCCATGGTCCTGCCGGGTGTCGACGGCGCGGACGACGCCGTGCGGATGGCCAAGGCCGTCCTGCACAAGCTGACGAGCCCGATCGAGATCGACGACCTCACGCTGGACATCGGCGCCAGCCTCGGCATCGCGCTGTACCCGGAGCACGGCTCGGACGTTTCCACGGTGATGCAGCACGCCGACGTTGCGATGTACCTGGCCAAGGACGCACACGGGGGCTACGAGGTGTACTCCCCCGAGCGCGACCCGCAGTGGCGCCAGCGCATCACCTCCCCCGCCGACCTGCGTCGCGCCGCGGAGAACGGTCAGCTGGTGCTGCACTACCAGCCCAAGGCCGACATGCGCACCGGTCGTGTGGACGGCGTCGAGGCGCTCGTGCGCTGGCAGCACCCGGAGTACGGCATGGTGCCCCCCGACGAGTTCATCCCGCTGGCCGAGCGCGCCGGCCTCATCGGCGTGGTCACCTCCTTCGTTCTGGACACGGCGCTGGCACAGCTCCAGCAGTGGCGCGACGACGGCCTGGACCTGCAGGTGGCCATCAACGTCTCCGTGCAGAGCTTGTACGACCAGCGCTTCCCCGAGATGGTGCAGCAGGCATTGCACCGCTGGTCGGTGCCCGCCGAGCGTGTCGTCCTGGAGATTCCCGAGTGCACCGTCATGGCCGACCCACGGCGGGCAGCGCGCGTCGTCGCCGAACTCACGGCCATAGGTGTCACCATGGCGATCGACGACTTCGGCACGGGTGCCGCCTCCCTGGCGTCGCTGCGGCAACTACCCGTCAGTGAGCTGAAGATCGACAACGCCTTCGTGCTCGGCATGGCCACCGACAGCGCCGACGCGACGGTCGTGCACTCCACGATCGACCTCGGCCGGCGCTTCGGGCTGTCCGTTGTCGCCGAGGGTGTCGAGTCACAGCGCGTCTGGCAGCTGCTGGAACGGCTCGGGTGTGACCAGGCACAAGGCTTCCACATCAGCCGTCCGCTCCCCGCCGACCAGCTGACCCCGTGGCTGCACAACAACCTGAAGCCGACGACGAACGCCGAGGTCGTCCGGCTGCCGAAGTCGAGCACCCGTACGGCCGTCTAGGCGGTTCCAGCGGTCTAGGCTCGGCGGTACGTCCTCCCCCCGCACCCCCCGCCCGGCCTCTACCCTGACGGGGGACCGACCCGGGCGCCGCCATGCTGTTTCCGACGATCCAGTTCGCGCTCTTCTTCGTGCTGGTCCTGGTGGCCAGCTGGTTGCTGATGCCCCGCCCCGTGCGCTGGAAACTGTTCATGCTGGCGGCCAGCTACCTGTTCTACGCGGCCTGGGATTGGCGGTTCGTCGGCTTGCTGCTCGGCGTGACCGTCACCAGTCAGGTCGGTGCGGTCGCCGTCCACCATGCAGCCACTGAGCAGTCGAGGCGGCGGCGCCTTGCCGTGACTGTGGCCGCCGATCTGGCGGTACTCGCCTGGTTCAAGTACTACGGGTTCTTCGCGACCTCGCTGGCCAACCTGCTGGACCCCCTCGGGCTCGCGCCACCACTGCCGTTGCTGCAGATCGTCCTACCGGTGGGCATCTCGTTCTTCACCTTCCAGGCCATCAGCTATGTGGTGGACGTGTACCGACGCGAGCTGGCGCCGGCGCGGCCGATCGACGTGGCCGTCTATCTCGCGTTCTTCCCGCACCTGGTCGCCGGTCCGATCGTGCGCGGCACGGAGTTCCTGCCGCAGCTGCGCTCACCCCGTGACCCCCGCAGGGTCGACGGGGGGCGGGCCTTCCTGCTCATCGCGGGAGGCCTGTTCAAGAAGGTAGTGGTGGCCAACGTCTTGGCCACTACGCTGGTCGACCCGGTGTTCGCCAGCCCCGCCAGTGCCAGCGGGGCGGAGATCCTGGCCGCCACCTACGGCTATGCGGTGCAGATCTACGCCGACTTCAGCGGCTACACCGACATCGCCATCGGCTGCGCGCTGCTTCTGGGCTTCACCTTCCCAAGTAACTTCGACCGCCCGTATGCGGCGGTGTCGCTGCAGGACTTCTGGCGGCGATGGCACATGACGCTGTCGCGGTGGCTGCGCGACTACCTGTATATCCCGCTGGGCGGCAGCAGCGGTGGCCCGCGGCGCACCATGCGCAACCTGCTGCTGACGATGCTGCTCGGCGGGCTGTGGCACGGTGCCGCCTGGACGTTCGTGGTGTGGGGCGCGATCCACGGCCTCGGGCTCGCGGTCGAGCGGCGGTACGGGGGCGCACGCAATCGGGTCGTCGGGCGGCTGGTGACCTTCCACGTCGTGTGCCTGGCCTGGATCTTCTTTCGCGCCGGCTCGTTGCCGGCGGCCGGCACGCTGCTGTGGCGGCTGTTGACCGCCTGGGGGCCGGCGCCGCTGGTCACCCCCGCGGTGGTCGCCGTCATCGTGGCGGCGCTGGCCGTGCAGTTGGTGCCCCGCGACGTCGGTGCCCGCCTGCAGTTCGCCTTCTCTCGACTGACCCCCACGATGCAGGGGGCGACGCTTGGGCTGTGTCTCCTCGCCATCGACGCTCTGGGCCCGCAGGGCATCGCTCCGTTCATCTACTTCCAGTTCTGATGGCCTTCACGTCGCTGCCACCGCCGCCGCCTCGCCGGACCATGGCCGCCGGCCATGCGATCCTTGTCGTCCTGATCGCCCTCGGGATCGGCACGGTGCTCAACGCGCCGGGGCTGGCCGCTGCGGCAGCACGCCAGCCCTTCGGATGGCAGCGCAGCGTTGCGGTCACGGTGCTCACGCCGATCCGCACTTTCTCCGATCTGGCCGGTCTGAACTGGCCGCACGTGGCCTTGGCGGATATCGCCGCCGAGGCCAACGGCTCGGCCTCGCCCGACGACCCTGCGTCGGCGCCCTCCCCGGCCGACGGCGCTGTCAGGCCGACCGCACCTGTCACCGGCGGAAAGACCGAACCGGCGCCGCGACGTTCTCCTCCCGGCAATGACCGCCGCGGCGGCTCGCGGGAGGACCCGCTGCGGATGTGGGTGGGTGGCGACTCGCTGACCAGCGAGTTCGGTCCTGCCCTGGTCGACGTGGCGGTGCGGACGCGCAGGGTGGCCGCGGAGGTCGACTTCCGCTTCTCCACCGGCCTGGCACGACCGGACTTCTTCGACTGGCCGGCGCAGCTGCGCCGGGTGGCGGCCACCGCCGATCCGGACGTGTTCGTGGTCATGTTCGGCGCCAACGACGGCCAGAACCTGCAGGTCGACGACCGCGTGCTGACCTTCGGCACCCCGGCGTGGCACGCCGAGTATCACCGCCGGGTGACCGCCTTGATGCAGCGCCTGTCGGCCCGCGGCCGCTGGGTGTGGTGGGTCGGACAGCCCGGGATGCGCTCTGCGGACTTTGACGCGCGCATGAGCCTGCTCAACGACGTCTACCGGTCAGCCGCGGCGGACCACCAGCGGGTCGCCTACGTCGACAGCCGCGCCTTGTTCACGGGGCCGACCGGCGCCTTTTCGCCCTACCTGGACGACGCGCGTGGCAACCGGACACTGATGCGCCAGCAGGACGGCATCCACCTGACCCGAGCCGGCGGCCAGCGACTGGCCGGCACCGTGTTCGCCGAGATCGACGCCCGCTGGGCACTCACCGAGGGTGACTGACGGCGCCGGTAATGGTGTCGACCTCGGCGAGCTCGTCGTCGGTGAGCTGCCATCCGGAGGCGGCGACGTTGCCCTTGACCTGCTTGGCGCTGGTCGCCCCGGCGATCACCGAAGGAACCGTGGACTGCGCCAGCAGCCAGGAGAACGCCAGCTCCAGCACGGTGTGGCCACGCTGCACGCAGAACGCGCGCAGGTGCTCGGTGACCTCGACGTTGCGGGCGTTGCGGAACCGCTCGGCTCGCTGTCCCATGCCGGCCAGCCGCGACCCCTCGGGGGCGTCCTCGCCAGGCCGGTACTTGCCGGTCAGCATGCCGCCCTCCAGCGGGAAGTAGGGCAGGAGGCCCATCCCGTGGCGGCGGCAGGCTTGGGTCACGCCCTGCTCGGGCTCGCGGTGCAGGACGCTGTAGCGGTTCTGGACGCTGACGAACGCAGCGACATTTCGGTCCGCTGCGGCCTTGTGCGCCTCGTCGATCTGTGCCGCGTCGAAGTTGGAGCAGCCGACCTCACGCACCTTGCCGGCCTGCACCAGGCCGTCCAGCGCCTCCAAGGTGTCGATGATCGGCGTGGCGTCGTCGGGCGTGTGCAGCTGGTACAAGTCGATGCGGTCGGTGCCGAGGCGGCGCAGGCTGTCATCCACGGCCTGGCGCACGTAGTCGGGGCCGGCACCACCGGCCACCCCGTTCTCGGGCGAGGCAGCGCCGAACTTGCTGGCGATCACCGCCTCGTCGCGGCGGTCGCCGAGGGCGCGGCCGAGCAGCTCCTCGGAACGCGTGCCGCCGTAGATGTCAGCGGTGTCGAACAAGGTGATGCCGGCTTCCAGCGCCGCAGCCACCACCTCGTCGGTGCGGGCGGCGTCGATGCGGCCACCGAAGTTGTTGCAGCCGAGCCCGACGGCCGACACGGTCAAGGAACCGATTGTGTTGGTCTGCATGGTAGGAGATCGTGCCCACCGGTGCGGGCGCGGCAACCTTGCCTCGGTCCAGGACGGCCTCGGCGCTGCGGCGGAGAGATGGATCGTCGGGGCGTCTAACCTGCCACCGTGCCCTTGTCGAACCGGCTCGCCCGCTTCAACCGCCGGGTCAGCAATCCGATCCTGGGCACAGTCGCCCCGTTTCTGCCGCCGATGGCAGTGGTCATCCACCGCGGCAGGCGCTCGGGTCGCCGCTACTCGACGCCGGTCCTGGCCTTTCCCACCGACGGCGGCTACGCCATCGCCCTCACCTACGGTCCCGACACAGACTGGGTCCGAAATGTCCGGGCCGCGCACGGCTGCCTGTTGCTCCACCGAGGTCGCCAGTTCCCGCTGAGCAACCCCGTGATCGTCGACAGCGAAGGGCTGCGGTCCATTCCGGCGATCCTGCATCCCTTGATGCGGCTGCTGAAGGTTACGAAGGTGCTCCAACTGCGACTCGGAGCGCCGTGACAGGAGAGCAGTTCAGCAGCAAGTGTGCTTAACTGCTAAGCTGCTGTAGGCCAGCCGCCACATACCGGCGGGTCATGGACAAGTGAGGACCACCATGCCGAGGGAACCCGTCGTCTTGGGCTTTCAGACCCGTGGGACTCTGGCGCTGCCCGCCGGTCTGCGCCGCCGGCACAACCTGGACCAGCCGGGGGCTCAAGTCCGCGTGGTTGAGCGCGAGGACGGGGTCGTCGAGCTGCATCCGTTGACAGCCGTGCCCGCTGACCAGACATGGTTTTGGACGGAGCGCTGGCAGCGGATGGAGCGGGAAGTCGACGCCGACGTTGCCGCGGGCCGTGTGACCACGCACGACACCGTCGAGGAGTTGTTCGACGCGTTCGAAGCATGAAGTGGGAGGCAACCACTTCGTCGAAGGCCGACTTCAAGCGGTTGTCGCGACAGGAACAGAAGCTCTTCCGGGCCGCCGTCGACAAGTTCAATGTCGCGTGCGACCAGTGGGTCGAGTCTGAGGGTCGCTCGGACTGGGCCTCGGCGCTACGAGTGAAATCTGTCGAGTCGGCGCCGGGCATCAACGAGATGACGTGGAGCTTCTCCCGCCCAGACGGCCGCGCCACATGGGAGTGGGTGACGATCGAAGTGGATGGTCAGCGCACCCCGGCTGTGCGGTGGCGCCGCATCGGCGGGCACGAGATATTCAAGAATCCCTGACCACAGACTCCACTGTTGACCTGACCTGCCGTGATGCTTGTGGGCGCTACAGGACTCGAACCTGTGACCTCCGCCTTGTAAGGGCGGCGCTCTCGCCAGCTGAGCTAAGCACCCGTGGACGACGCGAGTCTAGCGACGAGGCGTGCCTAGGATGGCCGCCACCCGACCACCAGGAGTCCCGCGATGACCGATCCCGACCTGCCCGACGACCTCCCAGAGGGGGCCGGCCAGCAGATCCAGATCTCGATCGACGATGAGCACAAGCACGGCGCCTACGCCAACTTCCTCGTCGTCAGCCACTCGGCGCACGAGTTCACGTTGGACTTCTGCCAGGTGCTGCCGGGCGGTGACGGCACTAGCGTCCAGGCCGACGTCGTGAGTCGGGTGAAGGTGGCGCCCACGATGGTCGGCAAGGTCATCCAGGCGCTGAACACCAACATGACCGCCTACGAGGACAAGTTCGGCCTCGTCCGCGAGGTGGGCTAGCCGGCGGTGGGCTGGCGTGTGCTGCCGCTCGTCGTCGACGAGCCGGCCGCGCTGCTCGGGCAGGGCGTGGCCGCGCTGGACGCGTTGGCCGACGATCCGACTCCCACCTTGCGCTGGTACCGCGCATCCTCACCCGCCCTGGTGCTTGGCCGTGGGCAGGCACCGATCGTCGCCACGCCGGCCTTGACCGTGGTCACCCGCTCCACCGGCGGAGGGGCGGTGCTGATGGACAGCGGCCTGCTGTCGCTGGACGTGCTGCTGCCCAGCGGCCACCCGCTGCTGCGCGGCGACGTCGGCGCCGTGTTCGCCCGCGTCGGCCAGGCGTGGGGCCAGGCGCTGACCGATCTGGGTATCCCTGACGTCACCGTCCACCGTGCGGCGGCCACGGCCCAGCGCCGCGGCACCCCCCGCCAGCAGCTGCTCGCGGCGATCTGCTACGCGACCCTCGGGCGCGGTGAGGTGCTGTGCCGCGGCCGCAAGCTCGTGGGGTTGGCGCAGCGGCGCCGTCGACCGGGCGCGCTGGTGCAATGCGGCCTGCTGCGGCGCTGGGAACCCGGGCTGCTGCTGGCCGCGTTCGGAGGCGACGCCGACGACGCCGAGGTGATCGGCCACGCCGCCGGGCTCGACGAGCTCATCGACGACGCGCCCCATGACGAGACCATCATGTCGGCGGTGCGGCGACGGCTGGCGGGGTAGGTCGCAGCCATGAACGACGACCTGGTGGTGGCCAGCAACCGAGGGCCGATCAGCTGGAGCCGGGACGACCGCGGAGACCTGGTGCCCAGCCGCGGCTTCGGCGGTCTGGTGACGGCCCTCGGTGGGGCGATGCAGGACGAGACGGGCGCGTGGATCTCCCTGGCGCTGTCCGACGACGACCGCGCCGTCGCCGCCGAGCATCCCGACCAGCCCTTCACCGTCGAGGCCGACGGTTCGTCATTCAGGGTGCGGCTGCTCGACGCCGGCGACCACTACGAGGCCTACTACAACGAGGTTGCCAACCGCCTGCTGTGGTTCACCGTCCACCAGCTGTGGGGCGAGCCCTACGAGCCGTCCGGCGTCGGCTGGCCGCCGGCGTGGCAGGACTACCAGCGCGTCAATGCACTGCTCGCCGAGGCGGTGGTCGCCGAGGACGGTGACGAGGTGTACCTGCAGGACTACCACCTCATGACCGCCGGGCTGGAAATCCGGCAAGCCCAGCCTGACGTCGCGCTGCTGCACTACATCCACACGCCCTGGGTGCAGCCGGCCTACCTGCGGCGACTGCCGGATCCGATCGGCGACCACGTGCTACGGGGCCTGCTGGCCGCCGACGTGGTCGCGTTCTCCTCGCCGGCCTGGTGCGAGGCGTTCCGCCGCTGCGCCGCCGAGTTCCTTGGGGCCGCGGTCGAGGACACCGACGTGGTGCTGGATGGTCGCCGTACCCATGTCGCAGACTTCGTCCTGGGCGTCGACGCCGACGACCTCGCCAGCTCGGCGGCCTCCGAGGAGGTCGCAACCGCCGCCGATGACCTCGATGCGGAGCTGGACGGCCGCAAGCTGATCCTGCGCGTGGACCGCAGCGACCTGTCCAAGAACATCCTGAGGGGTCTGCTGGCCTACGAGCTGCTGCTGGAGCGCCATCCCGAGCACCGCGGTGCGGTCTGGCACTACGCGCATCTCAACCCGTCGCGGCAGGACGTCGCCGAGTACCGCGACTACCTGCAGGCCTGCCAGCAGGCCGGCGAGCGCATCCAGGAGCGTTTCGGCGAGTCGGCTCTGACCGTCTACGTGGGCGACGACTACCCTCGCGCGGTGGCGGCGCTGCAACGCAGCGACGTGCTGCTGGCCAACCCCGTCACCGACGGCACCAACCTGGTGGCCAAGGAGGGCCCGGCGCTGAACGACCGCGCCGGCGTGCTGATCCTGTCGCCGAGCGCCGGCGCCGCCGACGTGATGGCCGAGGGCGCGCTGCTGGTCAACCCCTACGACGTCGAGGCGCAGGCCGAGGCGCTGCACCGGGCGCTGACGATGGACGACGGGGAGCGCGCCACCCGAGCCCGGCTGCTGGACGCCGCCGCCCGGCGCGGCGGGCCGCTCGAGTGGTTCGCCGCGCAACGCAACGCGCTGGCGGCGGCGGTGGCCAGCCGCTGAGGCTTACCTGCGGTCGAGCCGGTCGGCCAACGTGGTGAGCCAGGCGGCTACCGCCTCGATCCCGACCAGGACCGCGTCGGCCGCGTCGCGCAGCTGTGGCGGGGTCTCGGCGCCGTGGTCGACCGCGATGGCGGCGCCCCCAACCTCGTGCGCGGCGGCGAAGGCGGCGAGGTCGCCGCGGTCATCGCCGACGTAGACCACCTCGCGGAGCGCCAGCTCGTCGTGCAGGGCCATCACCGACGCCCCTTTGTCCCACTTCACGGGTGGACGCAGCTCTTCGACCAGCTTGCCGGGCTCCCGTGTGAGACCGGTCTGGGCCGCCAGGACCTCGACGAGCTGGCTCACCATCCGGCCCGCTCGACCGCGGTCGGGCGCGTTGCGCCAGTGCAGCGCGACCGACAGGCCCTTGTCCTCCAGCACGACGCCGGGCGCGCCGGCCAAGGCGGCGGCGATGCGGCCCTTGACCCCGTCGACGGTGTCCTTCCAGGCAGCCGCCTCCCGACGGGCGCGGGGCCCGCCTTCGACCCATTCCTCAAGCCCGTACAGCCCGAGCAATCGCACGCCGTCAACGGCGACCCGGTCGGCCAGCAACGCCACGGGTCGTCCACTAATCACGGCCACGCAACCCAGCCGGCGCACGAGCCGGCCCAGAATCACCACCAGTTCCTCGGGCATCGCCGAGCTCGCTGGATCGTCCACGATGGGTGCCAGCACCCCGTCAAAGTCGAGCAGCAACCCGCCCCGCTCGGGGGCATCGACCAGCCGCTGGGTCACGCGCGTGAGCGCGGGGTCGGGCTCGGTCGCAGCCGGCGGCAACGGGTTAGCCATGTACCGGCGAGCTCCAGTCGGCCCCGAGCGAGCCGCCTTCCCGGCCGCGCTCGACGGCGACCACCTCGGCGACGATCGACAGCGCGATCTCCTCGGCGCTGCGGCTGCCGATGTCCAGACCGCAGGGGCTGTGCAGCCGCGCGATGTGCGCCTCGGGAACACCGCCGTCGCGCAGGCGGCGCACCGCCTCGGGGGCGTGCCGGCGGCTGCCGAGCATGCCGACGAAGAACGCGTCGCTGGCCAACGCCACGCGCAGGACCTCGTCGA
>JACCVM010000107.1 GCA_013698135.1 Euzebyaceae bacterium
CCTGGCCGGCGGCCAGCTGATCGGCGCCACCGTCGTGTGTCCCACGGGTGGCGACGTGGTCCACGAGCTGGCGCTGGCGGTGCGCACGGGCGCGTTCACCGGCCGGCTGGCCCAGACGGTCCACGCCTATCCGTCCTGGTCGTTGGCCGTCCGCGAGGCTGCCACGCTGTTCTTCACCAGCTACAAGGGCCTGCGGGCCCGTCCCGCCCGGCCCGGCTGACTCCTCTTCGCGGCACAGCTGACTCCGCGGGCTCCTCAGGGACCCGCGCCGACCGGAGCAGAAGGCGTCGGGAACCTCGCCACGGCTTGTTGCGTTGAGGCTGGTGACTGGGAGGGGCCCGTGCACGACGAAGCCTGGCGGGATCGCGCCGCTTGTCGCGACATGAACGTCGAGCTGTTCTATTCGACCGACGAAGCCGTGATGCGCACCGCCCTGCTGGTGTGCGAGGGCTGCCCCGTGCGCCAACCCTGCTTTTCGGCGGCTATGGCCGAACGCGAGTCGTTCGGGGTCTGGGGCGGCACGGTCGAGGCCCAGCGAAGGCGGGTGTTCCGCCGCGAGCAGCGGTCCCGCCGGCAGGCTGCGCGGGTGGACGCCGCCTGAGCGTTCGCTTGGACGCCCCCCGAGGGTCCTGGCCCCCGATGGCTAACCGAACACCTGTTCGATATGCTGCCCGGCGATGTCGTTCACGAGGCCCCACCAGCCGTCCTTCGACGACCTCGGCACGCCACTGCACGCCACCACCTTCGTGGTCGTCGACCTGGAGACCACCGGCGGTTCGCCGCAGCAGTGCGGCATCACCGAGTTCGGCGCGGTGAAGATCCACGGCGGCGAGGTGATCGGTGAGTTCCAATCACTGGTCGACCCCGGCCAGTCAATTCCGGCTTCGATCAGCGCCCTGACCGGCATCACCGACGCCATGGTGGCGGCCCGTCCCGGGGTTGAGGCGGTGTTGCCGACGTTCTTGGAGTTCTGCCGGGGCGCCGTGCTGGTGGCGCACAACGCGGGCTTCGACATCGGTTTTCTCAACGCCGCCCTGGCGCGGCTGGACTACCCACGTCTGGACAACCCTGTGGTGTGCACCGCAGCGCTGGCTCGCCGGCTGGTCCGCGACGAGGTGCGCAACTGCAAGCTGGCCACCCTCGCCGAGCTGTTCCGCTGCCGGACCGTGCCCATCCACCGCGCGCTGGCCGACGCCCGCGCCACCGTCGAGGTCTTCCACGGGCTGCTGGAGCGCGCCGGCTCGTTCGGTGTGGTGACCCTGGAGGACCTGACGGCGTTCGCCAAGGTCCGCAACACGCCGTTGTTTGCCAGCCGCCGGTCGCTGGTCGACGGGCTGCCCAACGCCCCAGGCGTCTACGCCTTCACCGGCGGCACGGGTGAGATCCTTTACATCGGCAAGGCGACCGATCTGCGCGCCCGCGTGCGCTCGTACTTCGGCAGCGACGACCGCCGCAAGATCGTCGATCTGCTGAAAGAGTCGGTGACGGTCCAGCACTGGCTGTGCCCGACCCCGTTGGAGGCCGCCGTCACCGAGGTGCGCCTGATCCACGCGCACCGTCCCCGCTACAACCGGCGCTCCAAGACGCCGCAGCACGGCGTGTATCTCAAGTTGACCAACGAGCGCTTCCCACGACTGTCGATCGTGCGCGAAGCCAAGGCCGACGGCGCTGCCTACCTGGGCCCGCTGCCGTCGCGCGGCGCCGCCGTGCTGGTCGCCGAGGCCGTGCAGGACGTGGTGCCGCTGCGCCGTTGCACCCCCCGCATCGGCCCACGGACCCGCTTCCCGGCCTGCGCGCTGGCCGAGATGGGTCGCTGCCTGTCGCCCTGCGACGGCTCGGTCTCACCACAGCGCTACGCCGAGGCCGTCGCGGTGGTCACCGCTGCCCTCACCGGCGACCCCACAGGGGTGGTGGCGCCGCTGCAGGCACGGTTGCACGCCCTCGCCCGGCAGGGCCGATTCGAGGAAGCCGCCGCGGTGCGCAACCGCCTGCAGGCCTTCGCCACGGCGGTGTGGCGGACCCGGCGCCTGACCCCGATGGTGACGGCGGGCGTGGTGGTCGCCTCGCGCCCGGTGCGCACCTCCAGCGGCGGTGCGGCCGTGGAGGTCGTGGCCACGGCTGGCGGGCGGCTGGTCGCCACCACACGCTGCCGTCCCGACGACATCGACACGACCGCCGACCAGCTGCTCCAGCGCGCGGCGGCGGCCGGCGAGCCCGGTCTGCAGGCCGCTCTGCCCGTGCGCCCGGAGGACGCCGAGGAGGTCGAGCTCGTCACTCGCTGGCTGGAAGGTCGCGGGGTGGTGCTGCACCACGCCAGCGCCGGTCTGGCGCTCGGTGTCGCTGGCGGTCGGCAGCTGGCCGCCCTGCAGGTACGGCTGAGCCGGGTCCACCGTTCGACCGGCCGGCCGGCCTCCGAGCTCGCGGCAAAACGCACCCGCCGACCACCGCCCGTCGAACATCTCGCCGTGTCGGCTACGCTGCCGCCGTGATCACCGCCATCGTGCTGCTCCACGTCGACGTCCACGCCATTCCCGAGACGGCGCAGGCGATCGCCGACATCGACCGCGTGTCGGAGGTCTACTCGGTGACCGGGGACTGGGAGCTGGTGGGGCTGGTGCGCGTCCACGCCCACGAGGAGATCGCCGAGGTCGTGACCGGCGGGATCGCCAAGGTCCCTGGCGTTCGTGGCACCCACACGATGATCGCCTTCCAAGCCTTCTCCAACAGCGACCTGGAACGGCTTTGGGGCATCGGCTTCGAGGACGCCGAGGGCGTGTAGCGCCGGTCCTGGCCCGCCGCGTCGTTCAGCCCGCCGCGCCGCCAGCGTGGAGTTGCTGCGAGGACTGCACCCAACGCTGGAGGACCTGCGCGGCCTCGCCCGAATCGACCGCCTTCGCCGCGGCCGTCAACCCGGCGGGGAAGCCGTCGACGCGGTCGGCGGCGACCAGGGCAGCGGCCGCACCGAGCAAGACGATGTCGCGAGGCGGTCCGGGCTGGCCGGCCAGGACCGCCTCGGCGATCCGGCGGTTGTCGGCCACGTCCCCGCCGCGCAGGTCCGCCACGGTGGCCCGCGCCAGCCCGAGGTCGCCGGGGTCCAGCGTGGACTGCTCGACCTGGCCGCCGCGGACCTCCCACACGGTCGACGGTCCCGTGGTGGTCAGCTCGTCAAGGCCGTCGGCACCGTGGAACACCAGTGCGTGCCGGGTGCCGAGGCGCGCGAGCACCTGCGCCATCCTCGGCGCCATCGTCGGATCGCTGACCCCGATGGTCTGATGCTGGGCACCGGCGGGGTTGGTCAGCGGACCCAAGAAATTGAAGACGGTCGGGACACCCAGCTCGCGGCGCGGGATCATGGCGTGGCGCATCGCGGGGTGAAACGTCGGCGCGAAGCAGAACCCGATGCCGACCTGCTCGATGCAGCGGCTCACCGCCGGCGGCGGAAGGTCAATGACGATGCCGAAGTCCTCCAGCAGGTCGGCCGAACCGCAGCGGCCGCTGGCCGCCCGGTTGCCGTGCTTGGCGACCGTTGCACCCGCCCCCGCCGCCACGATCGCCGCGACGGTGGAGACGTTGAAGGTGCCGGCCCGGTCCCCGCCGGTGCCGCAGGTGTCCACCACGTCGCCGGACACCTCGACGGCCAGAGCGAAACCACGCATCCCGCGCACCAGTCCGGTGATCTCGGCGGCCGTTTCGCCTTTTGCCCGCAGCGCCATGAGGAAGCCCGCCACCTGCGCTGAGGTGGCCTCGCCGGCCATGATCTGCTCCATGACGGCCGCGGTGGCCGTGTCGTCCAGGTCCTCGCCGCGCACCAGGCGGCCGAGGATGTCGGGCCAGGTCATCACGGGGCGGTTCCGGCGATGCTGCCGCCAATCTGCTCGGTGGGGGCGTCGTCGTCACCGGGCACGTCCAGCAACGACGGGGTGGGGTCACCGCCGATGCCGGGCAAGACGGGTAGCGGCGCTCCCGCCACCACCGAATGCAGCGCCTCGCTGAAGTTGAAGGGGTCGACGGGCTTGAGTACGTAGGCGTCCGCCTGCGACCAGTTCGACAGGAAGATGTCCTGTTTGCGCGCCAGCAGCAGGATCACGGGGGGCACGTCCTGGCCCATCTGCCCGCGCGCCTTGATCTCGCGCGACAGGTAGAACCCGCCGCTGGGAGCCGTGTCGTTGTCACCGACCACCACATCGAAGGTGTCGCCGTCGTCCAGGACGGCCACCGCGCGTTGAGGGGTGCGGACCCCGAAGACCTCGACGCCGGGTTCTCCGAGCAACGCGGTCGAAACCTGCGACGCGACGCGGGGGTTGTCACAGACGAGGAGGACACGCACGGGGCAGTTCCTGTCTACAGCCGGCGGAGTTCGCATTCTGCCATCGCCGCTGCTGCAGCGGCGAGTTGACGCCTGCCGGTGCCGCCGTATTCTTCAACCCTGCCGTTGCGTATTGCCGTCAGGAGTTGCCGTTGCCATCTCCGCCAGCCGCTTTCCGCCTCACCCCCCAGCGGGGGGCCGTGCGCGACGTGGTGCGCCAAGCGCAGGACCACCCGACCGCTCGTGAGGTCTACCAGCGGGTCCGGCACCGGGCCCCCGGCATCGGCTTCGCCACGGTGTACCGGGCGCTGAACCTGCTCGCCGACCACGGCCAGGTGCTCGAGCTGCAGCTGGGCGACGAGGCGGTGGCCCGCTACGACGGCAACGTCGCGCGCCATGACCACGTGGTGTGCAACCCCTGCGGCGCGGTGGCCGACGTCAGTGTCGAGCTGCCCGCCCACGTCACGATCGAGGCGACAGCGGCGTCAGGGTTCGCCGTCGACGCTTACGAGCTGCGCTTCTCCGGGCGTTGCCCCTCCTGCTCGGACTGAGCTCCGCGGCCTCCGGTGACCTCCCGCTCCCCGGCCTCCTGCTCGTGCACGATGTCGCTGCGGCCCACCTGGACCAGACGCAGCACCGTGACCAGCAGCAGGCCGCCCGCCATGTTGGCCAGCAGGGCCCACAGCATCGCGGCCAGCCACTGGGCGTAGCCGAACGGTGCGCCGGCGTGCAACGCGGCGAACATCTCCAGCGCCGAGACGATCACGTGGTTGAGCGGCACCGCGGCCAGCACGAAGGGCATCGTCACCGCGGCGACGATCTTGACCCCCGACGACTCGGTGTTGCGCTCCATCCAGGTCATGATGGTGATGACCGCGCCGCCCAGGATGCCGAGGGCGAACGCCTCCCAGCCGAGGCCCAGATCGACGTAGTGGCTCCCCAGCTCCACCGCGGTGGCGCGCACCCGCGGCACGGCACCGATCAGCAGCCATGTGAAGAGCCAGCCAGCGACAAGGTTGCAGGCCAGCGTGCCGAACCACAGCCGCAGCAGGCTGCGGATCGACGAGCGCCCGGCGACGACCGCGGCGACCGGCACCAGGAAGTTCTCGGTGAACAGCTCACTGCCGGCGACCGTCAGGGCGATGAAGCCGATGGTGAAGGCGAGGGCCGCAAGCAGCCTCGAGCCGGTCTCGGCCTGCACCAGCAACAGCGCCAGCACCCCGATGCCAAGATCGACGCCGCCGACGAACCCCGTCGAGAGCAGCCCCGGCCAGGTGCGGCGCAGTCGCTCCGCGCCCTCGTCGACCGAGGAGTGGAACGCCGAGGCGATCTGATCATCGGAACCCGACCGATCGTCGTCCTCGCGGGAGCTGGGTGACAGGTCCGCGGCAGCTACTCCACGGTCCAGGTGTCACGGCCGGCGAGCAGCGCGCCGAGATCACCTGGACCACGGCGCGCGACGGCGTCGTCGAGCTGGGCCTGCATCTGCTCGCCGTAGACCGGGCGCGACACCTGCCGGAACAGCCCCACCGGCGTGGGCCCGTGCGGGGTGTGGGCCAGGCGCGACAGCATGAACGCCAAGCCTGGGTCGTCGCGATAGGCGTCGTGGACCAGCAGGTCTTTCTCGGCCACGACCTCGGGCTCCCCCTCACCCGGCTGGTCGGTCGACGCCTCGGTGCCGGGGCGGGCCACGTCCACGATACGCAGCTGACCCGTGCGTGCCAGGGCGACGCCCTTCTCGTGGTCGGCCCCGAAGCGGATCGGCTGACCGTGCTCGAGGCGGATCTGGTTGGCCTGGTTGCCGCGGATGGCATCGAAGGCGCCATCGTTGAAGATGTTGCAATTCTGGTACACCTCGATGAAGCTCGTGCCCTGGTGACGGGCGGCGAGCTCGACCATCTCGGCAAGATGCGCCCGCTCGTTGTCCAGCGACCGCGCGACGAACGTCGCCTCAGCGCCCAACGCGACGCTGACGGGGTTGAACGGGTGGTCCAGCGACCCCATGGGCGTGGACTTGGTGATCTTGCCGAGCTCTGAGGTCGGCGAGTACTGCCCCTTGGTCAGCCCGTAGATCTGGTTGTTGAACATGATGATCGTCAGGTTGGCGTTGCGCCGCATAGCGTGGATTAGATGGTTGCCACCGATCGACAGCGCGTCACCGTCGCCGCTGACGACGAAGACCTTGAGGTCGGAGCGGGTGGCGCTGATCCCCGTGGCGATCGCGGGGGCGCGGCCGTGAATGGAGTGGAACCCGTAGGTGTTCATGTAGTACGGGAAGCGTGCGGCACAGCCGATGCCCGACACGAACACGATCCGCTCACGGGTGATCCCAAGGTCGGGCATCACGCCCTGGACGTTGGCCAGGATCGCGTAGTCGCCACAGCCGGGACACCAGCGGACCTCTTGGTCGCTGGCGAAGTCTTTGCGGGTCGCGGTCGTCATGCCGGCACCTCCTCGCCGAGCTCGGCCAGCTCGGCCATGATCACGTCGGT